>DATFIL010000412.1:0-3968 GCA_035270145.1 Desulfobacter sp.
ATGAAATACCGTCCTTGGCAGCGTTTTTTTTGAAATGGCCTCAAATTTTTCAGCAGTGTTAAGTGACGGAAAAAGATAATCGGGGTCATCAAGCCGGAGGACCCTCAGCAGCAGGGCGGCATGGGGAACTAAGGTAAAAACATGCTCTCCTTCAGGGATGTTGATATATGATTGACGCAGCCGTCCGCAGACAATGGGGTCATGATGGGCCCTTGGAGAAACAGAGGAACGGACCCAAAGAGATTCACGGATTTCCGGCAAGGTGTTGAAATCCAGCAATTGGCAGGATATGCCATCTTTAATAAGTTCTATGTAATATCTGATGCGTCGCTTTTGTTCGGTCTTTGGATAGATAAATCGATTTTCCACCAGAATGCGGGCCGGTCCACTGATCCTGAATTGTGCAGGCTTTTCGGCTTCAAGCTGCCAAAACGGTATTGTACCGGGCTTTTTTTTATGGACCAGGTTGATGGGTGTTCCGGAAAGGGGGATAAGGTCCCGGTAAGGGGCAATCTGTGGCGGCATTTCCTTTCGGGATAAGAACAGCGCCATGGGAAAACATGGGTTGCGTTCATTGTAATCGCCATGGACTTGGGAATAACAAGGCGGCAAGGTGACACACCAGGGCAGAAAAATTCGGCAGACTGTCGGATGACTGCTTGATGGTTTAACCAAAAGTGATTGATTATCCGCATCAGGTGAAACAGGTAAAAAACTATGGAGCCCGGTTCCGTTGGACAAAGAAATCTTTAAATCTTCCTTTGGGATACAGGACATCGGAAAATAAATTCTGAGCATCTCGTGCTCGGGAATCACTATTTTTAAAACACTGCCCGGGGTGAAATCAATGGTGTGCATGTCGAATGATGCGTTATATTGGGGCTCAGGCCCTTTCACCAGCTGGGCGGAGGTTTCAATGTTATCCCATCGCAAAGGCAGCTTATAATCCTTAAAATAATCCACCTGCATGCCATTGATCCCGGCCAGGCAACATGTGGCCGGAAACGTTAAAACAAAGAGGATAATTATGATAATATTATTTTTAATTACAGGCATTTGAAACGACCTATGTTAATGTTCATAAATTTTCAAGACATGATAGAAAACGATTTCGAATGTCATGACCATACGTCATTTTTTTTCGCATGGACAAACTCATTTCAAGGTGGATAAACCCCGGATGGTCCATGGCACGCATCACTTTTCCGATGGTGTTTTGCGTGCCGCCAAGCGCATGAATCTCCATCGGATAAAGCCGGGTTACGCCGGGGAGCTTGATTTTCATACAATCACCAAAAGCCGTCAAAACCTGTGATGGGTAGGCGGTACCGTTACTGAGAATGATATCTGAATTTCTGCCTGCATCGGTGTTTCTTTTTTTCCTTGAAAAGCCGTGAAGCTGTATGAGATGGCCGCCGGGGTGGGTCCTTACAAAGGCTCGGGTAAAGGCGGAAAAAAAGGTATCAAAAAGATCCGCCATATCCCAGGTTTCGTTTGATGGTACGTCTTTCAATTTCCGGCTTCCATAGCGGTGAACCGTATTGAATGCTGCCCCTGCAAACGGACCTTCCAGCATGAGGTGAATGCCGATATCACCGGTGTGATAGTCATAAAACCCATGGGGAATCATGAGAACCTGATTGGAAAATCCAAATTGTGTTGCGGTTGCCGGAAAAATATAAAACCCTCGTCCCCGCCTGTGGGTGGGGGCTTCCATGAGCAGGAGATAACGACTTGCGTCCAGTTCCACGGTTTCCATGATTAAATTGAGTCGAGTCAACGCTGGTGCCAGGGTGGCCAAGGGCTTGCCCTGGAATATATCCATAAACAATTGCTCAGCCAGACCCAGCGCCTCGGGAGAAGGGGGGATGAAGCGGCCCTTCTTTTGTGATGCGTTCAGTTTCGCCACCATGATATCAAAGTGGCTGTCCCCAGTGTTTGCAGCGGATTTCTCGTCTTGAATGACCGTTGCCAAGGTTTGGGCTTTGAAACCGGCCGGGTTCCCCATCACGTGCTGGGCCGGAATGCTAAGGAGCATCATAAGCCAGAGAATCAATCGTTTACAGTTTTTCATGAGGGTATCTTGCCTCCTTCAACAATTTTTGTTGGGAATAGTGCCCGGGCAGTACCCGGTACAAAACCACATAGGCACTTTTCGTTCCATTCAGGGAAAGGGAAATACGGTACTTTCCCGGTTTCAGATCGGATCGAATGGGAAAAAAACAACGATGCCAGGAGCCCATCATGGGTTGAGACGAATTTAATATGTAAACAGGACCGTTATTATCCGACCGAATGCTGAATGTTCGATGCTGAATGGTTAATTTTTTGAACGGGCCCCAAGGTACTGATCTGGAATAGTGGAGTGTGGCGGAGATCTTCAGCCGTTGGGGGGCGATAAAAGGAAACGCCACAGCTAAAGAAAGGGTTTCTTCATCGGCGGTTTGCTTGATATATGGGATCGAAATCGGATTGCCGGAGGTGAGACGATAGGCAAACCGTTTATGAAATTGGTCTTCACCGGGAGACTGGGTGATTTGGTTCATCATCAAGTCAACGCTCTTTGATGTATTAAGTTCCAAAACCTGGGGGCCTTTGGAAAGCGGTGGCAGATAAAGCCGGCCCGATGGCCCCACCAGCTGGGCCGTGAAATAAGGCATTCCGTTCCTGGACACCTGGATGGAAAAGGGATTAGGTTCCTTTTGAAAAAAGAGAAGCTGGGGCGTGATGGTTCTGCGCAGGCCGGTGGATTTTACGTTGATCGGTAGTTTGGTATTCGCGGAAAGGGGGGTGTAGGTTGATACAAGGGCGGCATCCCGTTGATACTCTTTTTTTTGAGCCGGTATGAGTATAAAATGTCCGGCCCTATTTTTTTCAGGCTTAAAAGCCTCCCATTGGAATTGACCGGCTTCAATATCAGGGTTGATTTCAGGGGGACGATACTGAAGCAGGACAAGGTGGGTGCGCTGATCATTAAACAGTTTATTGTAGTCGACAGGCTTTAGTGGAAACCATGTCGGTTGCTTTTGTATATCCGGATCGTGCGTTTGTGACTTGAAATAATCTTCAGGAACACGGGTCAGTTTGGCCATGTTGGGCGAGCGGTTGCCGGCATTGACAAGCAGCGGATCGGAAGATTTAAGGCGAATAAATGACACATTATGGGGAAGGTTGAAGTGAAGATAGTGCGGATCGGATACAGGCAGATGGTCCTGCCCGTCAATAAGCCGATCGTAAACGGATGCAGGAAGCACCAGAGAGACTTGATCCCCATGGATCTTATTTCCGCTTTTATCCAGCAGATCATAGTGAAGGGTTGATGCCGGGTGGGTTGCGGCTGGGTGTTGATTTGAACTGCCAGGCCGGTCCAGGCTTGGTGGTTTCCGGATTCCGACCCGAAATGGGGTGGCAAGCTGCTTGACATGGGAAATTCGATAGGTCACCGACTGGGTCGAATTCACCAGAATTGTCCGGGAGACCAAGGTCTGGGGGGTGATGTCAATGGATTGTCCATCTTTTTTTGTAAACAGCTGAACCGTCACCGGTCGATCCGAACTCAATTCGATCAATCCCCCTGAAAAGGCGTGTGAAAACCGTGTGGAATCGCCTTGCCATGGAATATCCCATGCCCTGCGCGTGATCCCTTTGCCGAACCATTGGAGTCGAATATGCGGATCCGGGATATCCGCAACACCGGTTTCATCCCCTTTTAATCCGGGGGGTAATGCACGGAATAAAAAACTGATCCCAAGCCCTTGTTCGGGCACTGGAATGGTGCGTCTGAGATGAGGGTCAATGCGCAGACCTTCCGGGAAGCGCTCCTGATTCAGGGATGTGCCGCCCACCTCTTTGATCACATACAGTTTGCGATAGGTGTAATCATTTCCCTCAATCCCCGACGGTGCCAAAGGCCGCCATATATTTCGCATGAGATTGCGCTGCTCTTGTTCTGTTAAAAAATCGTGGGC
>DATFIL010000413.1:0-3751 GCA_035270145.1 Desulfobacter sp.
CATCGTAAACAAGCTTGTTCCGGATAGTATTGAGGCCTTCTCTCAAATCCTGGAAAAGGAATTTAATTACACCTCAAAGAAAGTAGATGATTTTGTCAGTTCTCTGCCGCGCATACTTTATGAGAGCAATACCGGCAGCGAATTAAAAAAAGCCTTAAACGTTTTAAAACCGACCAACGCCGGCCTGACTGTTCACAAACTGGTTAAAGAGGAGAACTTTCCTTTTTATATTGACCGGTCAACGCATCGGTTAATTTTAAAAATTTTGAATATGACATTGAGAGCCGGAACAGATGCTGCGTTTGTTTATATGGTTGGCGGACATGAAGATGAGTCTCGCCTGCGTGGGTCATTAATCAGCAAAGAAGAAGAAATTGTAGATTCGTTCCGTCTCAGCGATTTTATTTTTATTATTGATGAAAGGTCCTTGTTGTTTTTAGGATTTGCCACTGATAATGAAGGGATGCACTTTTTAATTCCAAAATTGAAAAAAACGGTACAGGGCATTATGGGAAAGGATGCCGAAATTAAATTTGGTCGAGCTGTTTTTCCCAAAGACGGGTATTCTTTACCTGATATTATGCGCTACCTGAAAAAAAATTTTGGAATGAATAAAAAACAGCTAAAAAAAATAACCGTATCAGACCCTGAACCGGTGCGCGACCAAAACGATATCCTGTCAGCACAGTTGGATGCGCCTGCGCTTGAATCTTTTGAACAGGCTGCGTTTTTTAAAGATGCAAAAGGCGGGTTTTTTTATAAATTGCTGGACCTGTCTTCCGAAACGGTTTGGTCCGGTGTAAAAAACATGACAATCAAGGATCAGAAACGGTTTATGTTAAGGCTTCCCCACGACTCTAAACTGGTTGATTATCTGTCAGGAAAAATTAAAAGCCAGGCAGACGTCCGGGATCAGGAGACTGCCCGGGAAGAGATTGACCGCCTTGCTGCAGGGATGCACTTCGAAAAGAGAGTGATCGAAAGGCAGCGAAAGAGGACCACGGTTGTAGCGATGCTTAACCGGATAGAGTCACTGCCCGTTATTCCCGCGGTTGCCATGCAGGTGTATCAATTGTCAATTGATCCGGAGTCTGAAATTGAAGATGTTCAAAACGTGCTTTCTACGGACCCGGGGCTTGCTGTAAAGATATTAAAACTTGTGAATTCTCCTTTTTACGGGCTGGGCCGGAAAGTTGATTCCATCAGGGAGGGAATTGTTCTCCTTGGGATGGAGGAAATTGCTCAATTGGCATTTGGCCTGAGCCTGGCCGGCTCTTTTTCCGGGGTCGGTATAAAAGGGATAATAAATCCAGTATCGCTTCGACGGCATGCGGTCGAGGTCGCTCTCACAGGCCGTTTTTTGTGTGAAGATTTCACGGGTGATGATTTCAAAGGGGTATTTACGGCCTGTGTGCTGCATGATATCGGCAAGCTGTTTTTGATCCAGAATTTTCCAGAATTATATAAACGTGTGATGTTATTGACCGGGGAAATGCAAATACCCGTATATGCGGCAGAAGAAGATATTTTTGGATTAAACCACGGCATTGTGGGAGGCATCATCGCTAAAAAGTGGAATCTGCCGGACTCTCTGGTGCAGGCCATATCGTTTCATCATTATCCGCCGGAGGCCTCGGAATACCAGGAACTTGCTGCGATCGTGGGATTTGCAGATTGTCTGAACCATATGCGCACCGCAGATAATACCCCTGAGGCAGTGGAAAATATGGCGGCGAATCTAATGACTAAAGGTCTTATTGATGTCCTTCAGACCACTTTGGGAAACATTTCAAAAGAGATGATTGCCGATAAAAAAGTTCAGGTAAATCAATTCCTGCAAGCGAACGTAACAATAATCGGCTCAATATCAGATGAGTAGAAATACAGATAAAGAAAACGGCCCGGACAGCAAGCAGTTTGAGCTGGTTAAGAATAACTATCTTGATCTCCTTGCCAAATACGAACACAGGATAAATGAACTGTCAATTTTAAAAGAATTGATAGAATCAGTGAATTCCTTGTCCCTGGCAGACCAAGAGTTAATCTGGGGCAAACAGCTGGAAAGCCTTATTCGATATAAGAGCCTGTCAGGTGCGGTACTATACCGTATTGAAACCAGACAGGAGCAAAAAGAAAAACTTTATGCCCTAAGCTTTGACCATACCACCGATTATGCAGGCATCCTGCGCGGGGCACCGGTGCTTGAAATAATTGTTAATGAAAAAGAACCGCTTCTGATTACTGATCTGGGTACGCATGGTGAACTGAATATAATAGAAGGCTCCATGTTGGCACTGCCGTTGGTATCAGGAGATAAAAGCATTGGCGCATTAATTTTGTTCAGAAATCATATTGACGGTTTTCCAAAAAACGATATCCGTTTTTTTTCAATTGTCCGTGACCATTTAATAAATACCATTGCGTTTCAGCGGTTTTATTTTGAGAAAATAGAAGAAGAAAGACATATCAGCCAATTATCCAGGTTTTTTTCAAAGGATGTTGTGAAAAAAATTCTGGAAAGCAGTACGCCCAAGTTAGGCGGAGAGCGTAAAGAGGCCTGTGTATTATTTGCAGATCTTCAGGGGTTTACAGCCTTTTCTGAGAAACTTGCACCAGAGCAGGTGGTAGACGTACTCAATGATTTTTTCCGTTTCATGATTCCCATTGTATTCCAAAATCAGGGTACACTGGACAAGCTTATCGGGGATTGTATTATGGCCGTGTTCGGCGCGCCCATTGACGATAAAAACGCCTGTTATCATGCGGTGAAGACCGCCCTGGAAATGTTCGCTGTCTTTAACCGCTTCAAGGATAAAAAAGGCGGCGTATATCAGCACTTGAAAATGACGGTGGGTATTAACTCCGGTGAATTGATTGTGGGTTTCTTAGGCGAGCAGAATCATCTGGAATATACAGTGATCGGTGATACAGTGAATGCTGCGCAAAGGCTTCAGTCAATGGCAGGTGGCAATGAAATTTTTATTTCCGAGCGTGTATTGGATATGACCCACAAGAACCTCAATACCATGAAGAACGTTAAGTCCGTTCATGATCTGGGGACCATGACCCTGAAAGGGAAAAGCCGGCAACTGAAGGTATATAGAATCATTCCGGAAATATGCTGAAACTTAATCATCGAGTGAAAATAAGTTTTTTGTCAGTTGCTTGTTAAATAGGCTCTTAGATCATCCCCAGATCAATGGCCTTGATTACCTGTTTAGCTTCGGTAAAACCGTGGTCCTTGTCAAGGGCGAACTGGAAATAGGTTTTGGCTTTGGTGGTGTTTTTGGCGTCCAGATAAAGGCGGCCTATGTTGTAATAGATATAGGGTTCATCCGGGTGAACTTTCAGCGCTTTTTTATACTGTTTCATGGCTTCTTTTATGTCACCCTTTTTCCGGTAAAGTACCCCTAACGTATTGAACACGTTCAGTGAATTAGTCCCGGAAGCCAAGAGCTCATTGAGCATATCCTCAGCTTTTCCCAGTTTATCGGTATCCATATAGATTTCTGCTGCGATCCGGGTACACTCTTCCACCTTTTCAACGGCACCCATGGTTCTGTATACCATGGCCATGGCTTTGTATGCTTTGACGAAAAGCCGGTCCAGACGTGTTGCCTTTGAAAAGGCCTCTATGGCTTCGTAATATTTGTTTTGAGCCGTTTTGATGTATCCGATATTGTAATAGTATTCCGGATTTGCGTTCTGGTTGACCAGGGTTTGGAATAACCCCAGCGCTTTTTTGTACTCT
>DATFIL010000414.1:0-16433 GCA_035270145.1 Desulfobacter sp.
AAGAATAACCAGATCTGCATAAATATTTAAAAAATCAATTATGAAATCATTAACATCATCTGAAAAGGCTTGCAAATTTTTTTCTTCAATTTGGCACATACTTGACTACTCACTTATTATAAATGGATACGATCAGCCGGAGACGCATTATTGGTCATGACCGCCCCACCCTCCCCTGTGGTTATGCTTTTTACCGGATGAAAGGAAAAAACAGCCAGGGCCGTATGGGCGCAGCTGCCACAGGCGTATCGTTTTCCACCCACCTGATAAAATGCCCCCAGCACCTGGGCCGCATCTTCTATACGTGAAAATCCATACAATTGTCAGCCTTTTTTACAGCTTGGAAAACGCATCGACAAATTTAAGCTTTAAAATTCCGCCGGGATACTGGCAGCCAAGCAAATATCATATTTAATTTCAATATATTAAATCTTTATTATACCTGTTTTTTTATCCGGCACCATAGTTGCTATATAGAGTCCCAGACAAGAAAACATTCTTTTCAACGAGAAACAAAGGGGCCAATCTTGAGCAAATTAAAACAAACCAGACAGTGGCTGAAAAGAGCAATTTTTCTTAATATGACTTTTTTCCCCATGATCACTTTTATTATTGTTTTAGGTATCAACTTCTATTTTTTCTCGTCAACCCTGGAAAAATCCACCCAGGCCAGCCTTGAAAGAATCCTGACAGATCACCGTAAGATGATTGAATCTTTCCTGCTTGAAAGAAAATCCGATCTTGAACTGATCACCCGGGCATATACGTTTGAAGAGATCATGGCCGAAGACACCATCAACACCATCTGCCAAAGTCTTCAGAAACGGTCGCCGGCCTTTGTTGACCTGGGGCTGTTTGACGAAAGCGGTAAGCACTTGAAATATTCCGGGTCCTTTGCCCTGGCAGGAAAAATCTACACCCAGGAACCCTGGTTCCAAAAAACCATGCTCCGGGGATTTTATATCAGTGATATTTTTCTAGGATACCGCAATCTTCCCCATTTTGTTGTGGCCGTGCGCAGGACTGAAAACGAGCAAACCTGGGTGCTGCGTGCCACCATTGATACCGTGTTCTTTGACTCCATGGTATCCGGGGTGCGCATCGGCAAAACAGGCGAAGCCTATATTTTAAACGACGAGGGCGTCGCCCAGAGCGCCAGACGTTCCGGGGATATCGCTCTTCTTGATAAAGATCCGGCCTTTGGGTGGATGAACAAGCAATTTTCCGCCAACCGACAGACCTTCCAATTGTCACCCAAAGGCCAACCTTTTTTATATGCAGTATCCAAACTATCCAATAAATCCTGGTATCTAGTGGTGCGCCAGGAAAAAGACGACGCCTATAAAGCCCTTTACTCTGCCATCCTGATCTGTGTGGTCATCGCCATTTTAGGCCTGACGGCCCTGGTGATCCTGGCCTATGTCACTTCAGAGACCATCTGCCGGCGCATGGATCGCCTGGACGAAGAAAAGGAGCAGCTGGGCAGCCAGCTGATCCGGGCCGTGCAATTGGCGGAAATCGGGGAAATGGCAGCCGGATTTGCCCACGAAATCAACAACCCGTTACAGATCATCAAAAGTGAATATGCCCTGATCAAAATTCTCATGGAAGAACTGTCCCCGGGCAAAGCGGACAAGGACAAAGGCGTCGATCCCCAAACCTTCAATGACATCCGGGAAAGTGTGGACCAGATCCATAAACAGGTGGAGCGCTGTCATGAAATCACCTCTGCTATCTTAAAATTCGGCAGAAAGAAAAAGGTCAAGCACACCGCTATGGATCCGGGCACGGTTATTCCAGAAATCCTCAAACTTGTTGAAAACTCCGCCCACACCAGCGGCGTAGAGATCACCACCCGGATCGAAGAAAACGTGCCAAGTTTCATGGGCGACCCCGGCCGGTTCCAACAGGTCATGCTGAACCTGGTCAATAATGCCATACAGGCCGTTACCAGTCGGCACGGCGCCAAAGGCGGCGCAATTGAAATAAGCGCCGCCCGGACCCGGAACGATGAAGGCCGGACCATGGTTGACATTCAGGTTAAAGATAATGGCTGCGGTATAGCACCGGAGCATATGGATAAAATTTTTTCACCCTTTTTTACCACAAAAGCCGTTGGCAGGGGAACGGGCCTGGGACTTTCGGTATGTTTCGGCATCATCGAAAGCTTTGGCGGCACGATGTCTGTGGACAGCCGTCTTAACGAAGGCACCGTGTTTTCCATTCAGCTTACGGCACATGAAAATCAATCGTCTTAAAGGAGGACAACCTAATGGAGAAGATGAAACTGTTACTGGTCGATGATGAAACCCGCTATCTTGAAACCACCCAAAAACTCATTGAAAGAAAGGGCTATGAGGTATGGACAGCCCCAAGCGGAGAAAAAGCGCTTCAGACCATGGCTGCCCACAACATCCATGTGGTGATCCTGGATGTGAAGATGCCCGGGATGGACGGCAATGAAACCCTTAAACAGATCAAGGAGCTGTACCCCTTAACGGAAGTGATCATGCTTACCGGACATGCCACGGTGGACTCAGCCATAGACGGCCTGAAATCAGGTGCCTGGGATTATCTGATGAAGCCTGCAGACATTGAGGACATCATTGAAAAAGCGGAGCTGGCGTTCCAGAAACGTATGAACCAGGAAGAAAAAATCCGGTCTGCCCAGGCCAAACAGTACATGAAATCCCCCCGGGAAATTCTCAAACAGGGAAAAGACTAATCTGAAAAGAGGAGTAAATTGAATGAAACAAGATAAGAAAAAAGTCACCGGGTATGACAAATACATAGACTGGAAAATGTTTATCATTCCTGTAGTTCTGTTTTTTGCTGCGCTCTTCATGCCCACCCCGTACGGCATGAAGGATGTAGGCATGGAATACACCATTGCCCCCCAAAAAGTGGTCTCTTCTATTACAGCGGCTCTTTTTTCCGTCAAAAGTGAAGAAGCAGCCCAATGGCAGTTGCTCACCGCCCAGATCATGGAACAGAACATGCGCATCGGCGCGATGAACAAGAAAAGGTTCATGGCCCGGGATGCCCAATGGTGCAAAAAATATAAAATCCCGGTCCAGAAGGCCAACCTTGAGAAGGCACAGGAATATATCCACAACGTCAGCGATGCGGATTTTAAGGCATTAATGGACAATGCACTGGAACTGCGGAAAAACGGGCTTAAATATGAAAATCTAACGGATAAGGACAAGGCAAACGCAGACAGTGGTGCCTGGAAAATCAAGGTCGCCATTGCCATGGGTATTTTTGTGGTCCTGTGTTTTTTAACCGAATGCATTCCCTTGCCGGCCGTTGCCTTCTGTATTGGCCTGATCCTGGTGTTCACCGGCGTAATCAGCCGTAAGGAGGTGGCCATGCTTTACTGGTCCGATGCCTGCTGGTTCATCATGGGGTCGCTGATGTTTGCAGCCGCCTTTGTAAAAACCGGGGTGGACAAACGGGTGTGCATGATGATGTTCAAGCGTCTGGCCGTCCCCAATCCCAAATGGATCACCCTGATCTTCTTTATAATTATTGCGCCTTTAGCGGCCTTTATATCCGACCATGCCCTGGCGGCCATGTTCCTGCCCATTGGTATGCTGCTCTACCAGAACAGCCTGACCGATGAGGTGCCCGAGGACAAAGAGCTTGCCAAAATGCTGATGATCGCTATTGCCATGGCCTGTAACATCGGTGGGCCGGGCGCACCTTCCGGCGGTGCCAGAAACGTTATCATGATGACCTATCTTACCGATATGTTCGGCATTGATATCGGTTATTTCCAGTGGGTCACCTATTGTTTCCCCTTTATCATGATCATGATTCCGGTTTCCTGGTTCGTCATTAATATGCGCTTTAAACCCAAAACCGTTAGCCTGGCACCTGCCATGAATCACCTGCGCCGTGAAATCGACCGCATGGGCGCCTGGAACAAGCATCAGATCTGGGCCTTGATCATCTTCCTGATCATGGTTTTCGGCTGGTTTACGGAAAAAGCCTTTTACAATATGGGTATCTACCCCATTCGCCTGGGTATCGGCGTTATTGCCGTGGCCGGTGCCATCGCCTACATCATGGCCGGCGTGGTCAACTGGCGCGACTACCAGGACCGTGTGGACTGGGGTGTTGTCTGGCTTTATGCAGGGGCCATTATCTTTGGCCGGACCCTGGATTCAACGGGCGCGGCATATTGGCTGGCCAGATCTGCCATTGAATTTTTGTCCAATTTCGGCATAGATTCCGGCCTGCCGCTGCTGGCTGTATCCAACGGGCTGACCTCGATCCTGACCAACCTCATGGCTGACGGCCCTGCGGCTGCATCCGTAGGCCCCATAGCCTTGAACATGGCCGGCATGGTTCATCCGGGCACTGCCTATCTGCCTTTCATGGCTATGGCCACGGCAGTGGCGTCATCCTTTGCATACTGCCTGATCATCGGCACGCCGCCCAACGCCATTGTATATGCCAGCGGGTACCTGGAACCCAAAGATTACCTGAGAGTCGGTATCCCTTTGTTCTTTTTTGCCAACATTATACTGCTGCTGCTCACCGGCGTTTACTGGACCTTTAGAGGATTCGGCACCTTGCCCGGATTCTAAGAAAATTTTTAAGGAGCTCGATATGACACAGATATCAAAAAAACCAAACGCCCAAACAACCAAAAGCAGAATCTACTTTTCAAAAGAGACGGAACGGCGGGTATTTTTTTACATGACGCTGATCATGCTTGCCGCAGGGATTATAAGCAAGCTGTTTTAAACAAATATTTATTAAGGACAGCCCAGTGAAAAGTCTTTTTCGAATATGCCTTTTCGCCTAAGGAGGATGACATGAATACATCAGGGGCACTTTCGGCATTGAAATTTTACAATCAGGTTGTGATCCGGCTGCTCATCGAACCGATCCTGTTTTTTGCAGAGCTGCCTGCGATCCATACCACGGGCAGGGCTTTAGGGTTTACAGCCCTGTGTGCCGGGTTTTATGCCGCTGCAGGACTGCTTACAGGTCCTGGCCCCCAATCCCCTGTGGTCATGGCATTGATCTATTTTATCAATGCGGCAGGCATGGTACTCATCAGTTCCATCACAGGCTTTTGCACCATGGTGATGATCAGCGGCAAAAGCCGGGACTTTTCCCTGGTGTTCGGGCTTTATGCCTATGCGTCGGGGATCACCATGCTCATCTCATGGCTGCCCTTCATGCTCTGGTTCACGGAGCCGTGGAAATACTGGTTGGTCTATACGGGCTTTCGACAAAGCTGCGGCCTGTCCAAAGCCCGGGCGATTACCATCCTTTTGATATCTGTGCCTGTCCAGTGGTGCCTGATTTATTCGGCCATAACAGCAGTCACCGGCCGTGTGTAAAACATATTTTAAATAGGAGCAATATAACATGAAACAACCCATAAAAGTCTTAATGGTTGATGATGAAAAACGGTTCAGGGAAACAACGCGCAAAATTCTGGAGCGTAATGGTTTTGAGACCATTCTTGCGGAAAACGGCGCCCAAGCCCTGCAATGCCTGGATCAGTCGCCGGATGTGGCCATTCTGGACATCCGCATGCCCGGCATGGACGGACATGAAGTCCTTGAAAAAATGATTCAATTAGAACCCGATTTGCCCGTGATCATGCTCACTGGCCATGGAGATAAGGATTCGGCAGAACAGTCGCTGGTATTAGGTGCCTTTGACTACCTGTCAAAGCCTTGTGACATTGACCTTTTGTCCGATAAAATCCGGGAAGCCTGCCGGAGTAAACAACAGACGGGGAAAATGGAAGAGGACCTGGTGGGATCGACGATGATCCCATTGAGTGCGTATACCACCATTAACGAGGATGCCACCATTGCCCAATCTATCCAGGAGCTTAAAGCGTCTTTTGTAACACTTCCGAGATCGGACCTGATCATGGAAACCGGCCACAGGTCCATACTGGTCATGGACCAGAACAAGCAGATCCAAGGCATTCTCACCATCCGTGACCTTTTAAAACGGATTCTGCCGGGCTACCTGACCTCGACGAAGCCGGCCATGGCGGATTCCATCCAATACTCCCCCATGTTCTGGCGGGGGATGTTCACAAGCGCCGTAGAACAGATCGGCACCTTGACCATTCGTGAACTTATGTCCCCGGTACCCATATCCATTGATGCCGAATCCACCCTGATGGAAGCTGCCTGGATCATGGTAGATCACAACCAGCGCCGTCTGATTGTCACCGAAGACGACAAGCCCACAGGGATAATCAGAGAACAGGACCTGTTTTTTCAAATGGGAAAACACCTGATTCCCCCAAGATTAAGAAGCGTCAATGACTGACATCAAAATCTTTATGGCCTTTACCCTGGGCAATACCATATAAAAAATATTTCGTTCTAGCCGGTGCCTGTGCTACGCTTAGATATAGATCTCATCCATTAAAAAATCACCCCCGGGTTCGGTCCCAATCAACCGGCCCGGGATTTTCCAAAGGAGCTTTCCATGTCAGACGAAAAAAAGATATTAGTTGCCCTTGACGGCTCAAAACGTTCGGGAAAAACCGTTGATTATCTGTGCAGATTCAAACCGTTCAGGGACAAGAAAATAATCTTATTTAACATAACAACGCCCGTGCCTGAAGCCTATTTTGATCTGACCCGAGATGCCTTCAACAAAATTTCCGTATCCCAGGTCAAGAGCTGGGAAATGGGACAGAAAACAGTAATGACCGAATTTTTCAAAGAGGCACGCCGGAAAATGATCGCGGCCGGTTATCAGCCGGACAATATCGAACTTAAGGTTACCAGCCTGGAAAAGGGCGTTGCCAGGGACATTCTCAACGAAATCAAGAACAATGAATACCATGGCCTTGTCATCCGCAGAAGGGGAAATGCAGACGCCATGATCGGTGTAACCATGGGTGGCGTAGCTGCCAAGCTGGTGGAAAAAGCAGACGCTATTCCGTTGATAATTGCCGGAACCCGTGAGATCCAGCACGACCTGTGCATCGCGGTTGACGGTTCCCCAGGATCCAGGCACGCGATCCAGTATACAGCCGATATGATGGCAAAAACAAACTGCCGTATTCTTCTTTGCGCGATCATGCGCACCACCGTTCCAGACTCAGTACATCAAGGGCAGGATCCTTTTGTAGACATGTCTCTTTGGGCCAAACGCAAACTCAATGATGCCTTAGTCGAGGCAAAAGAAATCCTGACCCAGGCAGGAATACCGGAAGACACGATCGAAACCCGTCTTATCCAGGGGGCCCAGAGCCGTGCCGGCGCTCTTCTGGACAAGGCCCGGGCTGCAAAATGCGACACCATTGTCATGGGCCGCAAGGGCGTGTCAGACGTTGAAGATTTCGATCTGGGACGAATCCCCAGAAAAATCATTTACGCGTCCAGAAAATTTACGATTTGGCTGATTCCATGATTTTAAGGAAAACTGAATGGGCACACAAAATTTATCCAGAATGTTCAACCCCGAATCCATCGCCGTGATCGGTGCCGGTGACAAACAGAACCGGGTGGGTCATACCCTGGTACGCAACATCATCGAGGGCGGATTTAAGGGCGCTGTCTATCCTGTCAATCCGGATCATACCAAAATTTTGAATATACCTGCCGCAAAAAATATCCGTGACATCCAGGGCATGGTGGACCTGGCCGTGGTGACAGCGCCCATCAACCAGGTGCCCGAAATCATTGAAGCTTGCGCCGATAAAGGTGCCGCAGGTGCCGTAATCATCAGTGGCGGGGGCAGGGAAACAGGAGACAAAGGGTCCCGAATCGAACAGCAGATCAAGGCCGCTGCCGGCCAAAGCGGTATGCGCATCATCGGCCCCAACGGCATTGGGATTGCCCATCCCCCGTTGAACCTGAATGCATCCCATATGCCGGGCTCCCCGGCCAAGGGACGCGTTGCCTTTTTGTCCCAATCCGGCTCCGTGTGCGCGGCACTCATGGATCTGGCTGAAAAGGAAAATCTGGGGTTCAGCCACATTGTCGGTTTAGGATCCATGCTGGACGTTGATTTTGCAGACATGATCGATTATTTAAGTGAGCAACGGGGTGTGGACAGCATCATCATGTACATGGAAAACATGACCCGAATCCGAAACTTTATGAGCGCAGCCCGGGCGGCTTCCCGAATAAAGCCTATTATCTGCCTGAAATCCGGGCGGTCGGCGGCCGGCGCCCAGGCCGCCTCGTTTCATACAGGTGCAATTGCCGGAGAAGATGCGGTCTATGATATTGCCTTTGAGCGGGCAGGTATCCTGCGGGTGGACACATTTGAACAATTATTTGACTTCACCCGTATCCTGGCAAGACAACAGCGCCTCACAGGCAGACGATTGGCCATTGTTACCAATGCCGGCGGTCCGGGTGTCATGGCGGTGGACGCCCTTTCCTCTTTTGGCCTTGAGCCCGCTGTGCTGAGCATTCAAACCATTGAGGCCCTTCAAACCTCCCTTGAAAAAGCATGGAGCAAAACCAATCCTGTGGATGTCCTGGCAGATGCCTCATATACCCAGATTGCCCAGGCCGTTACCATTGCAGCCCAGGCACCGGAGGTGGACGGCATCCTCATGATCCACTCTCCCGTGAACCACTTTGCCCCGGCTGAGCTTTCCCGGGTCCTGGCAAGCCAGGTCTCTTCCCTGCCCTGCCCTGTATTTACGGTCTGGCTGGGCGGCACAAGCATGGATAAAGCCCGGCAGATTCTCAATGAAAAAGAGGTGCTGACCTATGATACCCCGGAAAAAGCAGTGAGGGCATTTGTGGGATTGTACAGGCACAGCCGCAACATTGACATGCTCAACGAAATACCGGTCAGACGCGATATCAAGCTGCAAATTAACCATGAGCAGGCCGGATCAATTATTGAATCCCATATGAAAAACGGCCCGCTGCCGTTAAATGACACACAGGCCCAAACGGTTCTGGAAGCCTATGGTATTCCCGTAAGCCGGACAGAACCTGCCCAGGCTAACGTACCGGCACCGGACTATGAACTTTATGTCGGTGCCAAACTTGATGCCCAGTTCGGGCCGGTCATTAAATTCGGCATGGGTGGAGCCATGTCTGAAATCCACCAGGACACCGCCCTGACTCTGCCGCCTTTAAATTCAGCCCTGGCTGCCCGGACCATCGGCGCTACAAAGATATCCAAAGCCTTAAAAGGATATCGTCAATTCAAAGCCATAGACCAGGGTCTTGTGGAAACCCTTTTAATACGCTTAAGCCGCCTGGTCACCGATTTTCCCCAAATCAGTGAAGTGGAAATTAATCCTGTGGCAGTCACCAATGGTCAACTTATTGGGCTTAACGCGAGCATGCAGCTGGCCCCGCCCCCGGCAACAGCGCCCGACCACCTTATTATAAGCTCCTACCCGGCCTGGCAGGAACAGCTTTATACCACCCAGGAGAATGAACAGGTGTTGATCCGTCCAGTAAAGCCCGAAGATGCCGAGCCCATGATGGACTTTTTTGAAAACCTGTCAAAACAGACCATATATTTACGATTTTTCACACCGCTTAAACAATTGTCCAAACGGATGCTGATCCAACTTACCCAGATTGATTATGACCGTGAGGTTGCCCTGGTGGCGATGCTTCCGACCCCGTCCGGAGAAAAGATTATTGGAAGCGCCAGAATCATATTTACCGCCAACAGCACCGAGGGAGAATTCGCCATCATGCTGGCTGATTCCTGGCAGGGCAAAGGGATTGGCGCAGCGCTTTTAAAGTCCTGCCTGGCCTTTTCCAAACGATACGGCCTGAAACGGGTATCTGGTGTGGTACTGCGTGAAAACAGGCAAATGCTTGGCCTTGCCGACAAACTGGAATTTAAAAAAGTCCGTACGCCTACCTCAAGTGAAGTTGAAATCATTATTGACATCGAAAAAATAGATCTTTACACACTGTAAAAAAAATTGACAGGTGACAGTCTTTTTGACCACCTGTTACGTTTTTTAAATCACCCTATCATTTCAGACAATTAACCCACATTATCAGTTCTTTTTCTTAGCTGGCATACATCTTGATACTCTTGTGTATAAACATTTAAGCCAAATAAAACGGCCTCACAGGAGCCATAGAGATTATGCAAGAACCCATCGCTGACAGAAAACACTTTTATCAGGTACTGACCCGGAATATCAGAATCCGTATCCTGCTGGTTTCCATTATCCCCATGATATTGACCCTGGGCATTCTGGGCTGGCGGTTTCATATGGCTTATTCTGAAAAAATCAGCGACCATATCGGCGAACTGGTGCTCAAGCACACCCAGAACATCGATACATTTCTCAATGAAAAACTGGGAAATATCCGCTACCTGGCCCGGCAGTTATCCTCCACCGAACCGGATATGGCCCAGCAATTTCTGACCTCAAAACTCTCTGAACTTAAGGATGAATACGGCGATGTATTTACGGATCTGGGCCTTGTGAACTCAGATGGTATCCAGTTTGCCTATGAAGGCCCCTTCCGCCTTGTCAATGCCGATTACAGCGAGGCGACCTGGTTTTTAAAGTCCATGAACAGTCCCTATTATATTTCCGATGTATTTGCAGGGCTCCGCGGCCACCCTCATTTTATCCTGGCAGTCAAGCTGTCAGCCCAGGGCCGCTCCTATATATTAAGATCCACCATTAATTTTACAACATTTAACACTCTGGTGGAAAACGTCCAGATCGGCAGGACAGGTACGGCATTCATTGTCAATGCCACAGGGCAGCTGCAAACCCATCCCCGCTCGGGAACCATGGAAATGGTCCCTTCGTTTATTGAGGACACAGCTATTTTCAAAGACAAGCAGTCACTGATTTTCAAACATGAAAACGACCAAGGCAATACCTACCTGTATGCCCTGGCCCTGTTTAAAACAGTGGACTGGCGTATGGTGTTTCGCCAGGATACCGGGGATGCATTAAATGATATGTGGAAGGCCGAAGCGCTCACCCTTATCGTATTCCTGTTAGGCTGCGCAGTCATAGTGTCAGTTTCTTTTACACTCTCCCAAAACCTTGTCAAACGCATTGCAATGGCAGACCGGAAAAATGAAGCCATGAACCAGCAGGTGGTGGAAAGCGGCAAGCTTGCCACCATTGGCGAACTTGCTGCAGGCATTGCCCATGAAATCAACAACCCTGTGGCCATCATGGTGGAAGAGGCCGGCTGGATGAGCGATCTTCTTGAAGAAGAAACCGGGATGACCCCGGACAACAAGAGTGAGTTTCACCGGGCCATTGAACAGATCACAACCCAGGGCCGGCGCTGCAAGGAAATTACCCACAAATTATTAAGTTTTGCCCGGAAAAGCGATGCCGCAGAGTCAGATATCAACATTAACGACACCATCCGGGAAATTGTGGACCTCACCGCCCAGATGGCCCGGTATAACAATGTCACCATCGCCACCCGGCTTGCCCCGGATCTGCCCTTTATCCGATTTTCCCCTTCTGAACTGCAACAGGTCATTTTAAACCTGACCAACAACGCCATTGATGCCATGGGCAAAGACGGCGGTACCGTAGAGATTGTAACCGACGTCAAGAACGGAGACGAGAATATGATTGAAATTAAAGTGAATGACAACGGCCCCGGTATTCCCGCCCAATATCTGGACCGGATTTTTGATCCCTTCTTCACCACCAAGGCCGTTGGCAAAGGCACGGGATTAGGCCTTTCCATCTGTTACGGCATTATTCAAAAAATGGGCGGTACAATTGAAGTGGAAAGCCATATGGGACAGGGGACCTGTTTCTTAATCCGATTGCCCCTGAATATCCGCAATACAACCGAATCGTCAACAAACAATAATACACCCGAGAACCTTTAAACCATTTAGGGAGACTTTACAGATGAAAATTTTATTTGTCGATGATGAGAAAGCCTTTCTGGACACCTTGCTCAAACGGCTTGAAAAACGCGAACTCAAAGCAGACGCCGTTTATGACGGGCAATCAGCCATAAACTTTCTATCTGAAAACACCAACACGGATGTGGTCGTCCTTGACGTGAAGATGCCCGGCATGGACGGCCTTGAAACACTTCAAGCCATTAAAAACGAAAACCCGCTGCTGGAAGTGATCATGCTCACGGGCCATGCCACAGTGCAAAGTGCCATTGAAGGGATGAAACGTGGTGCTTTCGATTATTTGATGAAGCCCTGTAATCTCGAAGAGCTCATCGCCAAGATTGAAGAGGCGGCAACTAAAAAATTTCAGCACGAGCAGAAAATCATGGAGGCCAGGGCCAAGGAGATCACCGGCCGCATGGTATAGGTGTTTGGATGAATATTCACCCAAACACGGTCCATAGTTAAGAACATTAATTTTAAGGCAAGTATTAAAAATGAAAAACACCACTTTACCCCATACCCGCCTGCTGATCGTGGATGATGAACAAGGCTTTGTAGATGTGCTGACCAACCGGCTGAGCCGCCGGCGGATAGACGTCTTTAAAGCGTATTCCGGTGCACAGGCCCTGCAGGCCCTGCGTCAAAACATCTTCGATGTCATGATTCTGGATCTGAAAATGGAGGACATGGACGGCATTGAGGTGTTGAAAATTGTCAGGAAAATGGCCCCGGATCTACCGGTAATCATTCTGACCGGACACGGTTCGAGAACAGCGGCAGAGGACGGTATGAGCCTGGGCGCGTTTGATTACCTGACAAAACCCTGTGAACTCGAAGAATTAATGGAAAAAATCAGCCTGGCACGGCAGGCCAAAAACAAACAGAACGGAGAAATAAACAAATGATATTCAAATCAAGCGGTTTCAAACTGGCGGTAGCAGTGTTGATAGGCGTAATCGTATTCATTCTGCCCAGGCCGGAAGGAACAAAATTTAAACTTTCCGGCACCGGTGCAGACCAATTGAGCCAGTCCGTTGCTCAATATTTTTCAACCCAGGAAACAGCACCGGGAAAGCCTGTTATTCTAACGGCCAAGGCCCCCGGCACCGAACAGGCCCAGGCAAAATACCTTGTCAACCAGGCTGAGAAACTGGGCCTTTCAGACGTTAATGTGGATTATGTGGATGGACTGAACCCCAGAGCAAAACGGTTTTTGACGATTCTGGCAGTACTGGTTTTTTTGTTTGTGGTTGAGCCCATACCCCTTGAAATTACGGCAGTGCTCATTGGCGCCTCCCTTGTTATCCTGGGCATTACCGATGTCAAAGAGGCATGGGCGCCCTACATGCATCCTGTTGTTATTTTCATCATGTGCTGCCTGATCTTTGCCATTGCCCTGGACAAAGTGGGGCTGACAAAACGACTGGGGTATTATATTATCAAAAAAGCGGGCAATTCCGTAACACGGTTCACCTTTATTATTGCCATGGGATTAGGGATTTCGTCCGCTTTTATGCATGATGCCGCCGCCTGTGCCATCGGCATTGTAACCATGCTTCCCTTGATGCGGGCCGTGGGTATTGAGCCCCATACCAATACGGCAAAATTCATGATGCTGTCCCTGCCCTTTGCCTGCTCCTGTGGCGGCATGGGGTCCCTTGTGGGTGGTGGCCGGTGCATGGTGGCCGCTGCATTTTTAAAGGAGTTCACGGGTCTTGAAATTACCTTTTTTGAGTGGATCATGTATTGTATGCCGATAGCCCTTGTCTGTGTGCCCGTTGCCGTTTTGATCACCTACATGGTTTATCGACCCGATCCCAAATTCAAACTACCGGATTTTGATGAGGATTTAGGTCCCATTACTGCTGTAGAGAAAAAAGCCTTAATCATCATTGCGCTCTCCTTTGCAGCTTGGTTGACTAAAGGCCTCCATGGGCTGCACTATTCCGTCACCGGTATGGTGGGCGTAAGCGGTCTGATATTGTTTGGTGTGCTTAAATGGCAGGACATCAACGACAACCTGGAATGGGGCACAGCCCTGTTCATCTTTGGCGGCGGTATTTCCCTGGGTCTCGCCATGGGATATTCCGGGGCGGCAGACTACTTTGCCAACCTGTTCTTCCCGCTGATTCAAGGCAAGGGATGGCTGGTACTCTTTGTGGGTGTGGGCGTATTCGGGGCCCTTGTTACCAATGCCATGGCCAATGTGGCGGCAGCGGCGTTAATTCTGCCCATTGTTATTCCCATGGCCCAGCTTGAAGGGGTTGACCCGACCATCCTGGCCCTGGGTCTTGGTATGGCCACATCATTTGCCATGCTGCTGGTAATCGGCTGTCCGCCCAATGCCATTTCCTATTCATACAAGTACTTTAAATCCTCGGATCTGACAAAGCTCGGACTTGTCGCAACGCCGATACTGCTTTTGACAATGTTTAGCGTGGTATATGTATGGTGGAACGTCTTAGGTCTAATATAGGAGGCATGAGCTGAACCTGATGGAAATCAATACCCTTGAAAATGATACTGGAACGGTTGTCCGTGTGCTGCTGGTAGACGATGAAGATAACTACCGCAACGCCATTGCCCGGCGTCTGGAACGACGAAATCTGGTTGTCAGCCAGGCGCCGGACGGAACCGCCTGCCTGGAATACCTCGGCGAAAACGAAGTCGATGTGGTGGTTCTGGATATGAAGATGCCCGGCATGTCCGGTATGGAGACTTTTAAGGACATCAGCAAATACTATCCGGGCCTGAAGGTTATTTTTCTAACCGGAAATGCGGCGTTAACCGAAGGGGTGGAAGGGATCAAGGCCGGAGCCTTTGACTACCTGTCCAAACCCGTGGAGATCGACCATCTGGCCGGTAAAATCCGCCAGGCCTGGGAACTCAAACGCCTGGAGGAAGGCCGGGAGCGGGATAAAATCTTCAGGCGGCGGCTGGAAAAACGCATGATCCACACCCAGCGGCTGGCCTCCCTTGGTACCATGTCCACGGGCATTGCCCATGAGATCAACAATCCGTTGGCCATTATCAAGGAGTCCACCGGATTCTTGCGCATGGTGATAGAGAGCGCTGACCAGATCCCGGAAAAAGAGATGCTTTTCAAGGGGCTTGAGAAAATAGAGAAGAGCGTGGACAGGGCCAGACGGATCACCCACCAGCTGTTGGGCTACGTCCGAAAACACGGGCATGAACTGACCTCCGTGGATATCCGCCGGCTCACCGAAGATACAGTGGCGTTGATAAAACAGAAAACACAAGCTAAAAAAGTCTCTGTACAATGGGAGAGTGAACCTGAACGCGAGATGCTGATGCACACGGATCCTTTCCAGGTACGCCAGGTATTGATCAATCTTTTGGAAAACGCGGTGGATGCCGTGGATACAAACGGACAGATCCGGCTGGCCCTTTACAGAAAAGAGCAGTCGGTCTGTCTCGAAGTCCGGGATAACGGCAGCGGCATCGCGCCGGAAAATATGAAACAAATATTTGATCCTTTTTTCACCACCAAACCCAATGTAGCGGAAAATGAATCCGGCACCGGACTTGGACTGTTTGTGGTGCACAAGATCATGACCGGGCTTTCAGGCAGCATCCATGTGGAATCAGAACCCGGCCAGGGCACGACATTTAAGATCTGCCTGCCCGAATGGCAATCCGACTAAACAATTACAAGTTCTTTCATAAATTTTTAAGGAGAAAAACCCATGGTAAAAATACCGGTGAAAATCTTAATCGTTGATGATGAAAAAGATTTTGTCGAGATGTTTTCCCTGCGCCTGAACCGGCAGGGGGAAAAGGTGTCTGCTGCCTATTCAGGACAAGAGGCCCTTGACCTGCTTGAAAAAACGAAGATCGACGTGGTGATCCTGGATATCCGCATGCCCGGCATGGACGGCATTGAAACCCTGAAAAAAATCAAGGCACGTTATCCCCTGATAGAAGTGATCCTTCTCACCGGCCACGGGTCCACGGAGACCGCTGTGGAAGGCATGAAATCGGGGGCCTTTGATTACCTGATGAAACCGGCGGATTTTGAAGATATCAGTGAAAAACTGACCAATGCCTGGAATCGCAAGAACGAACAGGAAGAACGCATCCGCAAGGCCGAAGCCCGGTTTCTCCTGCGGCGTACCGGGGAGATTTAGGAACGGGTCTTAAATAACTTGCTCATTTTGCTATATTCGGGAGCGCGGGCGGTTCCGCCCGCGCTCCCAGGTTAAGTTATTTCGGACTCATTGCTTAAAAAACAATGAATTAAACATGATAATCGAGTTAGGGCCATGAGGCCCTTAAGGCATCAATAATTCAGGGCTAAAATGGGCGCCGCAAGCGCTTGGCCCTCTTATTTCTTGTATCTTGTTTCGAGTTTCATGAAAAAGGAGATGTCATTAATGAGCCTGAGACAAAGGGTATATCTTGCCAACGCCGTACTTTTAGGAATAACCGTCATGGGAACCATTGCCATGATCTGGTATACTTATAAAACAGAAATTCTGTTCACCGGTATTGTAGCAAGGCATATTCCTATGTATCAGACCGCTGAATCCCTTGAAACCTCTTTGCTCAACCAGAAAGGATATCTGTCC
>DATFIL010000415.1:0-2419 GCA_035270145.1 Desulfobacter sp.
ATATGGAAAAAGAGGCGTACCAGGCCGGATTTGAACGACAAATCTCTTTTTCCGCCGTTCGCCTGGCCCTGACGGCCAAACTTGATGTGAAGGTTTCCCAGGGCAGTTTCCTCGCCGGGGGGATCACCTTCTGTAATCTTATGCCCATGCGCAGCATCCCGTTTAAGCTTGTCTGCCTGATGGGAATGGATGCCCAAAGTTTTCCCAGGACAGGCAGTTCCCCCGGCTTTGACCTGATCCGCCAAAATCCCAGGCTCGGGGACGAGCAGGACCGCCTGGAGGATTGTGAGCTTTTTCTGGAGGCGTTGTTGTGCGCACGTCTTCGGTTCATCATTACGTATACCGGCATGCACATCAGTGACAACGCGCCTGTGCCCGTTGCCTCCCCTGTGGCCGAGCTAATCGATACCGTTGAGAACAGCTTTGTCTTTCCCCAGGAGTTCCAATGGCAGTTTACCCATCCGTTGCACCCGTTCAGTCCGGCCTATTTTTCAAATACCAGCGCGCCCGGTTATTTTTCCTATTCAAATGCCCAGTGCCGGATCTGCAGCAGCCGGCGCACCCGCAACAATGGAGATGGAGATAGCGCCGGGGCACCTGATTTCTGTTTCCAGGACCCGGCGGGTGGCAACGCCCTGCAACATCAGGTGTCAGAAGAGATACCAATGATTGCACTGGGCGATCTCGTTGCGTTTTTCAGGCATCCTGTCCGCTGTTATGTCACCGGTACCCTGGGCGTGATCTATCCGGAACCGGGGCAGGAGACCGATGAACGCGAACCCTTCAGGCTGTCCGGGCTATCCCTTTACCAGCTGGGGTCCCTGGCGGTTGAAAACCGCAAAAAACTTGATCTTTACCCCATAGTAAAGGCCCAGGGCTGCCTGCCCTTTGGAAAAAAAGGCGAACAGGAATGGGCCAGAATCAATGATCTGGCAGAACCTGTAATGCATCTGGCCCAAAATGAACGCCCTGACGGGGACCCACGCACACTTGATTTGTGTTTACAAACAGATGCCTGCTCCATCACAGGCCGGGTGACCGATGTGTATGACCAGGGCCGGGCCGTGGCAGGTTTTGGCCGACTGAATCCGTCCCGGCTGCTGACCCAGTGGATCATGCACCTGGCGTATTCGTGTGTTCAAAACCACCCCGGCACCACCGTGATGGTGGGACAGGACCCCAAGGGCCGCAAGCCTGCAGTGAAATTTGAATTTTCCGCTATTGAAGAAAAAACCCGGGCCCAGGCGTTGCTTCTGGACCTGGCCGGAGATTATCTGGACGGAAAGGCAAGGGTTTTTCCTTTTTTTGCCGATCTTTGTTTCCAGCTGGTTTTGGATCTATCCTCACGGGACTATGACCTGTCAGCACCATCCCTGGCAAAGGCCTTAAGCAAATGCGCCGGTTTGTGGCGCAATAATTTCAGTTCAACCGGGGAATGTTTTAATCGCTACACAACCCTTGTTTTCGGGCCGGACAATCCCTTTTCAGATCCGTTGGCCCTTGAACATTCCGGGGTGCTGGATGCCGGTCTTGCCGTGTACAGGCCCATGCTGGAGCATTTCATATCATGAACAAACCTGCCTCGCCGTTGCCCCTTGACCCCTTTGCCCTGGATCTTGAAAAGATCAGTCTGATCGAAGCCAGTGCCGGAACCGGAAAAACATATACCATTACCACCCTGTTTGTCCGGCTGGTGGCTATGGGGTATAAGGTGGAGTCCATCCTGGTGGTGACATTTACCGAGGCGGCGGCGGCAGAGTTGAAATTAAGAATCCGCAAACGCCTGGTGCACTGTCTGATGGTTCTTTCCAGCCAGGCGAGTGATGAATACGTGGTGGACGATCTTACCGATTTTCTACAAAAACAAAGCGATGCGGATCAAATCCGTCGACTGCTTCGTCTTGCGGTGACCTGTTTTGACCAGGCCGCCATTATGACCATCCACTCTTTTTGCTTTTCCGTGCTCAGGGAAAATGCCTTTGAAAGCAATGCCCATTTTGACATCGAACTGATGGCAGATAACCGGAATTTTGTTGACCAGGTGGTCCGGGATTTTTTTTCAGGCCGCATCAATCATCTGGATTCATTGTTTTTATCTTTTCTGGACCGGAACAATATTACCCCGGACACCTTTGCCAAAGGCCTTGTCCAGGCCGCGTCCCGGCCGGAAATCAGGGTGGTGCCGGAACCGCCGGCGTTTCAAGATATTTGGAATGATTACAAGGAAACCGTCAAGTCGGCAGCAAAAATCCTGAACCGGGAACTGGAAGACATCCGGGACCTGATCCAGAACCATGCCGGGATAGATAAACGAAGTTATAATAAAAAAAATCTGTCCAACTGGCTGGGGGCCTGTCAAAAAAAATTTGAAAACAGCCCCGCTACGGATCTGCTGTTTGATATGAATGAAAAGGGCGAT
>DATFIL010000416.1:0-2496 GCA_035270145.1 Desulfobacter sp.
TGGTTTTATTCAAACCTGAAAAAAAGACCATCCCGGGCATCAAGGAAAAGGCAAAATCACTGGAAAAAGCCATGGGCGGCATTACAAAACAGGAGATGCTGGCCGGCAGCATTATCTTTCTGGCCATCGGCATTATGTCCATAAAACAGTTCATCCCTGCCATATCTAGCCTGGACAAAAATGCGATCATGCTTGTGGCAACGGTTTTATTCTTTATTTTCAATATTCTTGATATCAAAGATCTTGAAACAATTCCCTGGAATATCATCCTTTTGTTTGGTGGTGCCATGAGTATCGGCTTCTGCCTGTGGGAAACAGGGGCTGCGGAGTGGCTTGCCATCAACTGGCTGACCATGTTCCAGAATGCCAATTACTTTGTGTTCATTTTAAGCATCGCATTTTTTGTCATGATAATGACCAACTTTATCATGAACGTGGCGGCCATCGCCATATCCCTGCCCGTGGCGCTGGTTATTGCCCCCTATCTTAATGTGGCACCTGAAGTCATCCTGTTTGCGTCCCTTGTAACCGCCGGTATGCCATTTTTACTGCTGGTGGGCGCAGCCCCCAACGCCATTGCCTACGACTCCAAACAGTTTACCACAGGTGAATTTTTCATGTACGGTATTCCAGCTTCCGTCATCCTGATGGTGATTGTCGCATTGTCCATATTCCTGTGGAAGGTCATGGGTATGCCCATCACAACGGTGTAAAAACAGTTTCAATAGTCTTAAAAAACACTTCAAAGCCCTGGTCCATTGTTCCCAATTGACCGGGGCTTTGGCGTCACCAGTGCTGCCCATATTGACAGACCCTTGCCAGATATAGTAAAAAACGCCCCAATAATAAGCCATTCCAGATCCTTGATATTGAACCAGGAGTTTTCCTTTGAAAATAGTAATAATCGGCGCCGGCGGCGTAGGTTACAACATTGCCGGTCGTTTGGCCCTTGAAAGTAAAAATGTCGTGGTGGTTGATGTAGATGCACATGCCACCAGAAAAATTGCTGAAGACCTGGATGTCAAGGTCGTAACAGGATCAGGCAGCAACCCGGATACTCTGCGGGAGGCCGGAATTTCAGGGGCGGATATCCTCCTGGCCGTCACAGACAGTGATGAAATCAATATTGTATCCTGCCTGATCGCCAACCAGATTTCGCCCATGACCAGAAAACTGGTCCGTTTGCGCAATGAAGGATTTATCCCTTTTCATACCAGCCTTAAAAATGAAGCCCCGCACATTGACAATATCATCAACCCCGAAGCGGAGGTTGTCAAAACCATTAGAAAACTGATGACCATTCCAGGTGCCGTGGACAAGGGGGAGTTTGTTAACGGTCGAGTCAAATATGTGGGTATGCGGCTTTCTGAAACTTCTCCCATCGCCGGAATGGAACTGGCAGATTTCCATAATGCCTTTGGCCAGGAACGGCCTTTGATTGCCGCCATTATTCGGGATAATAAAGTCATTGTACCCAGGGGTAAACATAAACCCATGGCAGGGGATCTGATCTATTTTGTATGTGACGCCAAAAAGCTTAAGGAAACCCTGGGCCTTTTAGGGGTAAGGGTCAGGCCGGTGAAAAGGGTGCTTATCGTGGGCGGCGGTCGCATCGGTTTTAAACTTAGCCAGTCCCTTGAGAAAGACAATATTCAGGTCAAAATTATTGAGGCCAATATGGACCGATGCAACGATCTTTCCATGCAAATGGGGAAAACCGTGGTGCTCCACGGTGACGGCGGAGACCAGAAGCTGTTCATGGAAGAAAATATCAATCAAATGGATGCGGTGGTTTCGGTAACCAATGACGATGAAACCAATATCCTTGTCTCCCTTTTGGCAAAGAACATGGGGGTAGACAACACCATCACCCGCATCAGTAAAGCAAGCTATTATCCTCTATTGTCCACCATCGGCATTGAAAAAGTGGTCAGTCCCAGGGTATCGGCGGTTTCCTCAATTCTACAGGATATACGCCAGGGCAATGTGATTTCAGACATATCCATTTATGGTGAACAGGGAGAATTCATTGAAGCGGTTGCACTGGCATCCTCGGCCATCACCAAAGGGCCTATCAAGGATATCTCTTTTCCCAAAGGAACCCTGCTTGTATGTATCATCCGCCAGGACGAAATCATTATCCCCATGGGTGACAATCGGGTACAGGCAGGAGATCGAATCATTTTATTTGCGATCCAGGCCGCAGTGAAAAATTTAGAAAAGATGCTCGCTGTAAAACTTGGTTTTTTCTGATGCGCTGGCCCTTTATCATACGAATCATCGGCGTCCTTCTTTTTGTACTTGGCCTTTCCATGGTGCTGCCTTTGGGCTTTAGCCTGTTTTTCAAGGACGGGGCTCATCAAGGCCACCTTACGGCCATGGCGGTGACCACAATTATGGGCGCGGTAATGATTTTCATCTCAAAAAAGGCTGGGAAGCATGACTACATTAACCAGCGGGAAGGCATCGCCGTTGTGGCAT
The DNA here is from genome assembly GCA_035270145.1 of Desulfobacter sp. Classification (GTDB taxonomy): domain Bacteria; phylum Desulfobacterota; class Desulfobacteria; order Desulfobacterales; family Desulfobacteraceae; genus Desulfobacter. The sequence goes on from DATFIL010000416.1 coordinate 2,482, forward strand.
TAGGATGGCTTGGGG
>DATFIL010000417.1:0-6514 GCA_035270145.1 Desulfobacter sp.
TTGGCATCGTTGGTGTGCTTGTGCTCTCCATAGTGGCGCCCATTGCCGCCATGATCGTTCAGATGGCCGTGTCCAGATCCAGGGAATACCTGGCAGATGCCACCGCGGCAAGCATTACCGGAAATCCCAATGGCCTGGCAGCAGCTTTGTCAAAGCTGGGAAGCTTCAGCCGCAGCGGGGCTCAGGTGGATGCCGGCCCCGCAACCGCCCATATGTTTATTGTTAATCCGTTGACCGGAAAGCAGATGATGAATTTATTCTCCACTCATCCGCCTATTGAAGATCGTGTGGCCCGGCTTGTGGGATCACGGCCGCAAGGCCGGGATTTTTCCGGCAATTCGCGTCAAGAAAATAAAAACGTCCATTCCGATGGCGCAAGTATGGACGACCAGAGTCGGTCATTCTGGGACAATATGTCCTGATACTCGATCATCAAGTTTATATCGCCTTTTCAATATTGGGGCTCAAAGAGATACCTGGGACGGGCTGATTTTAAAAAATTTGGACTCCGAGTGAAGCATGATATGCGTTTCAGTGGCCTCTATGCCTTCAATGTTGTTTAACCCCTCTTCAAATATAAAGATATTGAGCGCCTTGATTGAGTCGGCCAGTACCTCAACAAAAATATCATATTTTCCCGTGGTGGCCCATACCGCGTTGACATTGGGCAGGGCCATGATCTCCTTAGTGGCCTTGGCATGCTGGTTGCCCTTGATGTTTATGCCGAGAATGGCTGGCACTTTATTGGACATGGCAAAGGGGTTAACCCGGGCTTCCAGTTTGAGAATGCCCTGCCGGCTCAGCCGGTTGACCCGGTTGCTCACCGTGCCTTCGGCCACACCCAGTTCTTTAGCAATACTTTTATACGATTTGCGGGCATCTTTTTGAAGTGCCAGTATAATCTGAATTTCAAGTTCATCCAGGCTTCCGTCTACCAATGTCATGATATTGTCGCTCCTTAGCAGCATGTTGAGAATCCGTATCTATATATAAAAAACATTGGCCATGATCAAGGCGCTTGTTTTCCAGCCGGTGCCGGATCAGGATTTGAATACAACTGTTGACACCGCGATTTTTAAAAATTAGAATAAATCCATCAATTTATCTTTGGTAGGTATCATATAAAACCATTTCGGAGGCTGTCATGTTTAAAAAGCAATACCTTAAAACCAAAAATGTGTGCAGGGTCAGATTTAAACTGCAGAAAAAGGTGATTGGCCCTGCAGAAAAAGTCAATCTGGTTGGTGATTTCAACAATTGGGATGAAAGTGCCGGGGCCATGACAAAGCTTAAAACCGGAGATTTTTCCGCGATTCTTGACCTTGAGTTGGAACGCTCTTACCAGTTTCGTTACCTGGTGGATGGTACCCGCTGGATAAATGATGAAAGCGCAGATATTTACCTGCCGTCTCCCTTTCAAGGGGAAGACAACTCGGTTATTACGATATAGGTTTTCCGGCAATTAAAGGCCCCTGGGTCCAGTGTGGAGTCAACGCATGTCCTATTTTGATTTTTCAAATTTTGAAATTTCCTTTAATAATTACATTAAATATTTTCTGGGCAAACAACTTGAAGACGCCTCGAGAAATGATCAGTTAAACGCCGTTTCCTATGCCGTTAATAAGTACCTTATCGATATTGGTTATGATACGCAGACGCGTTATCAGGAGAATGACGCTAAACGCCTGTATTATCTGTCTCTAGAATTTCTTATCGGACGACTTTTAAGCAATAATTTATTGAACTTAGGTATTTACAACCGCTGTAAAAGGTTTCTTGAAAAAAAGAGTATTGATCTTGATTTTTTGGTGGAGCAAGAACGTGATCCGGCTCTGGGCAACGGGGGACTTGGGCGTTTGGCCGCATGTTTTCTTGATTCTATGGCCTGCTTGAATATGCCGGGATTCGGGTACGGGATTAATTATGATTACGGCCTGTTTAAACAATTGATCGTTAACGGATACCAGAAAGAAAAACCCGATTACTGGCCGAACCGTAGGTCGCCCTGGCTGATCCGTAGAACAGAAAAACGGTATATGGTTCCCATTTACGGCCGGGTGGAGGGCAGTGTGGACAGGTACGGGGAGTATAATCCCGTATGGACGAACTGGGCACTGCTTATTGGTCGCCCCCATGATATCCTGGTTGCAGGTTTCGAAGGCCGTACCGTAAATTATTTGCGGTTGTTTACGGCTGAGGCGTCCGAGGATTTTGATATCGATATTTTTAATGAGGGGGACTATTTTAAAGCCGTGGGTCGGAAAATCAAATCCGAGAGCATTTCCAAAATTCTCTATCCGTCGGATTCCAAAGAGTCGGGAAAAGAACTTCGGCTGGTTCAGGAGTATTTCCTTGTGGCCTGTTCCTTAAAGGACATTATCCTCAAATATGAAAGAAACCATGATTCGTTTGACCATTTTCCTGAAAAGGTGGCCATTCAACTCAACGATACCCATCCCGCCCTGGCGGTGGTCGAACTGATGCGTATCCTGGTGGATGAAAAAGGTATACAATGGGAAACAGCCTGGGAAATCACTCAAAAAACCCTTGGCTATACCAACCACACCCTGCTGCCCGAAGCCCTGGAAACCTGGCCGGTGAGTATCCTGGAACGGGTGGTACCCCGGCATATGCAGTTGATTTATGAAATCAACCAGCGGTTTCTGGAATATTTGACCGTACGTAATTATGATGTAACAACTGAAAGCATTGCAAAGATGTCCATCATCCAGGAAGGGGGTGTCAAGCAGGTGCGTATGGCCAACCTTGCCATCATCGGCAGCCATTCGGTAAACGGGGTGGCAAAGGTACACTCCGATCTGGTTAAAACGCAACTTGTTCCTGAATTTTACAAGCTGTGGCCGGAAAAATTCAGCAATAAAACCAACGGGGTATCCCCCAGGCGCTGGATCGCAGCCTGCAATCCCGGTCTTACCGGTTTTATCACCGAATTTATCGGTCGGCGATGGATAGGGGACTTATCGCGGATATGGGAACTGGAAACCTATCATAATGATCCGGGATTCCTGGATCGGCTGGGTGATATTAAGTTGGCCAACAAAGAGGCTTTGGCCGCGTTAATTCGTAAGAAATTGTTTCTGAGCGTGGATCCCCACTCTATTTTTGACATCCAAGCCAAACGGATTCATGAATACAAGCGCCAGTTGCTCAATGTGCTTCATATCATTCACCTGTATCTTTTAATTAAGGAGGACGGCAAGGATATCGGGTATCCTCGGACCTTTATTTTCGCCGGTAAGGCCGCTCCGGGTTACCACTTTGCCAAACTGATTATCAAATTGATCCATTCGGTTGCCAATGTGATCAATAAGGATCCGGATATCCGTGACATGATCAAGGTCGTCTTTCTGCCGGACTACCGGGTAACCCTGGCGGAAAAAATTATTCCGGCTGCAGACGTCAGCGAGCAGATCTCCACCGCCGGCATGGAAGCCTCGGGAACCGGAAACATGAAGTTTGCCATGAACGGCGCGTTGACCATTGGTACCTTGGACGGGGCCAATATAGAGATTGCCGAACAGGTGGGAGATGAAAATATCTATATTTTCGGCCTCACCGTGGACGAAGTGGAGGCGTTTCGTCCAAATTATGAACCCAAAACCTTTTGCGATGAGGACCCGTACCTGAGAAGGGTGCTAAAGGCCATTCATTCCAATCGGTTCTGTCCCGACGAGCCGGGTATTTTCAAAACTGTTTTCAACCAGCTCATGGGCTCTCGGGAACATTATCTTCACCTGGCGGACTTCAGGGCTTATGTTACAACCCAGGAAAAAATAGGGACTGACTATAAGGACCGTGGCAAATGGCTCTCCATGTCGGTGAAAAATATTGCCCGTACCGGAATGTTTTCCAGTGATCGGGCTATTCAGGAATATGCGGACGGTATCTGGGGACTTGATTCATATCGGGAGTAGTGTTTGGGCGGCTCGTTAGAGGGGCATATGCCCACAAAGTCGCCCTCCTGCGGCTGTTTTTTACCACGAAGGGCACGAAGATCACGAAGCTATTATAGCGTGAAACTTCGTGCCCTTCGTGATCTTCGTGGTATAAACTAAAAGATAGGGTTAAACCCGGGTAAGAACCAGGGCGCAGCGACTGGGCAGGTAAAGGCTCAGTGCTTCATGGTGGTTTTCACCCTCATCGCCTATGGGCATGGTAAAATGCACCTGGTCCGGGTTCAGGCGTCCCAATCCGCCGAACCGGGCTTCATCCGTGTCCAGGCACATTTCATATTTGCCTTCCGGCGCATGAATCCGGTAGTCGGAAAAAGAGTGTTCCGGGTGGAAGTTGAACACAAAAATAAGGCCGGACCGCTCAAATGCCAGAATTTTGTCGTTTTCATGGATGTGCAAAAGCCTTGGCCTGTCCCATGTAAACAACTGCGTTTGTTTTGCCAGGGCAACCATCTGTTTGTCAAAGGCGAACAGGTCCGGGAAATACAAATTCTTGTCATACTTCAGGGACCACAAGCGTCTGGCATAATGGTAGGAAAATCCATTGGCCGCGGATGGAAAATCAACCCATTCAGGGTGGCCGAACTCATTGCCCATGAAATTGAGATAGCCTTTGTGGGCACAGGCCAGGGTGACAAGACGGATTATCTTGTGAAGGGCTACGGCCCGTTGGGTGGTAATGTCTGTGTTGGATTTTTCCATGGAATTATAGATTTTTCCGCCCATCAAGCGCATCATCACAGTCTGATCCCCCACCAGGGCCTGGTCATGGCACTCCACATAACTGATTGTGCGCTCCTCGTCTCTGTGGTTGGTCAGTTCATACCACAGACCGGCCATGGGCCACGCTTCGTCCCTGACCTCTTTGAGCAGCTTGATCCAGTAATCGGGCACTCCCATGGCAAATCTAAAATCAAAGCCTGTGCCGCATAACTTCGCCGGTGCAGCAAGTCCGGGATAACCGCTTACATCTTCTGCAATGGTTATTGCGTCGGGACGGATTTCATGAACCAGGTCATTGGCCGCATAAAGGTAACTTACGGCATCCTCATCCACATCATCGCCAAAATAATCCTGGTATCCTGTAAAGGCACGTCCTAATCCGTGATCAGCAAACAGCATGGAGGTTATGCCGTCAAAACGGAATCCATCTACTCGGAATTGTTCAAGAAAATATCTCAGGTTGGAGAGCAGAAAAGTTAGTACCTGTTGTTTGCCATAGTCAAAACACCGGGAATCCCAAAGGGTGTGATCCCCTCTCTCCTTGTCGTGGAAAAACTGATACATGGAACCGTCAAATCGCGACAGGCCCTCCACCTCATTTTTTACGCTGTGGGAGTGTACAATATCCATGAGCACACGGATGCCGGCCTTATGTGCCTTGTCTACCAGGTACTTGAAATCATCCGGGGTGCCGAACCGGGAAGAGGGGGCAAAAAATGACGACACATGGTAGCCAAAAGAGCCATAATAGGGGTGCTCCTGAACCGCCATCATCTGCAGGGTATTGTACCCTGCGTCAATGACCTTGGGCAGGATAAAGTCGGCAAATTCCCGCCAGGTACCGACCCTGCCTTCCTCCAGGGCCATGCCTGCATGGGCTTCATAGATCAAAAGCGGATCTGTGGACAACTTGGGGTTTTCTGCCTGCCACTGGTATGGCTGGTCCGGTGCCCATACCTGGGCATTGAAAATATAGGTGGTGCTGTCCTGGACGACCCGGGTGACCGCCGTGGGGATACGGTCGCCTTCGCCGCCGTCCCACACGACCTTGAGCCGGTAAAGCTGTTCATGGCAAAAAAAGTGCTCAGGGAAACGGGCTTCAAATATGCCGTTGGGATCAGGTCCGTTCACTTCCCAGTCCGAAGATTTTTCCCAGTTATTGGCCGGTGTGAGGATAAATATGGCCGTTGCATTGGGTGCCCATTCCCTGAACACCCAGCCTTTTTTATCTCTGTGCAGGCCAAAAATTTCATGGTAGTTGGCCATGTCAGCCCAGGATTTTTTGTTTTTCAGCTTTTGTGCTGTTGCCAGGGCCTTTTCAAACCGTGACCGGATAATGGGTTTAAAAGGCGACAGATACGGATCATTTGTCCATGAAGGATCAGACCAGAAAAGGTCTTTCGAGCATTTTTTCATATAATTTAATATAGCTTTCAGCGCATCGGCTATGGTTGAATTCAAGTACGGATTCAGTCATGATTCTACGGATTTGGCGTTCTTTTTCATCCGGATCCAGGCGGAAAAAATCCATGGCACGGTCCACGGCCCAGTTCAGTCCCTGGGCATCGTGGATATTGAAAATAAATCCGTTGCCCGTTGAATGCCCTACATCCAGTTGTTTGACCGTGTCATGCAGGCCGCCTGTATCAAATACAATGGGCAGGGTGCCGTATATGCCTCCGATCATCTGGGGCAGGCCGCACGGCTCAAACGAGGAGGGCATGAAGATAAAATCACTGGATGCAAAGGCCTGGTGGGACAAATGTTCATTGAACCCCCAGATACTGATTCGCTGGTGCAGGCCATGGAAATTGACA
>DATFIL010000418.1:0-9954 GCA_035270145.1 Desulfobacter sp.
CCATATTTTCCAAAAGCCCCTTATTCTCCAATGTCATAATCCAAAGCCGTTATCGCTTTGTTGCCCCAATTTTCAGAATAAATACCCTTTTTGACATATCGATGAAATGTTGAATACGGCCAGTTTTTTACTTGTTTTACCAATTCGTGTTTTACAGGGTTGTAATGGATGTAATCCACATGTATTCGATAATCTTCATCATCCCGTATCAGATGCTCCCAGAACCGTCTTTGCCAGATAGTGCTTTCCCGGTGTTTTTGTCTGGATGCATTTATCCATTCGGGTTTGTGAAGATTCTTTTTGGTACGTATAGAGAAACCGGATTTAATCATGCTCCAACGTCCTGAATAATTGGAGTCTCCCTCAGGCAATGTCCATATACAGTGCATATGTTCCGGCAGTAACACCCATGCATCAATGAAAAACGGGTGCTTTTGCCGTACCCGTTCAATCGTCTCTCGCAACACAAGCCGGTATTCCGGACGTTCAAAAAGCTTTCGTCGCTGGAAAGTAACTACGGTAAAAAAGAATGTTCCTCCCGGCAAAAAAGCCCGCCGATAATTCGGCATCTCCATTCTCCATGATTTTTTGCTATCACATCAATTATTATCAATCAAAATCCGTAGGTGGACAAAAGCTGAAATGGTGGGCAACGCTGCGCTTTTGCCCACCCTACAACTGTAGGCATTAATTTCCGTTAAGCTTTTCAATAATTGCATCCACAGCCTTTTCAGCTGTGGCCCCGAAAAGGGTTTCAATGTCCACAAGGTTGAGGTATTTATCATCCCATGCCACATTTTTACTTTCAAGAATCCAGTCCTTAAGCCGGGTATATTTTCCGCCCAGGGCCTTGATTTTTTTCAGCAGCGTAACGTCGCCCGTGGATTTAAAAGCAATGTTTAAAGACAAAAGAAATTCAATGATGTTGGGCGATGTCGGCGAAGATGAGAGCACCGGAATCACAAGAATGCTACGGTTGTCTTTCCGGCCCTTGCCGATATATACATTACCTTCTCTGACAATGATGTTTTTGGTACCCTTGAGGCGCTGATCCGTTTCCACCCTCGAGGATTCATTGGCCAGAATGCCTGTTTTGGATACTACCTCAATGCGCGTGTCTGCCGTGACTTTTCCTAAAAGGTTTAAGCCGGTGATGCGGTAAAGCACGGCGCCTTTAATTTCGGATATAATTTCCTGCAGGTTTTTAAGGACCAGTACATTGGTATTGGTAATTAAAGGAATCTGGATGTTATGTTCGGCCAGGGCATCAAATATAATGCCTTCAAAGCGTTCAATGGTCCGGCTGGTACCCACGGTAACTGTTTTGGCCTGGTGCTTGATGGCATCTACGGGCCGGGCCATGACATTGATGGCCTGGTTCATGGTGTCAAAAAAGGTGGACAGCATGTTAGGCGGCGTGCCTTTGACACCGAAGTCTACTTCAAAATCCGATACCGGCAGCCTGCCGGACAGATATTTCAGCAGCAAGGTGATGTCGGATACCGTGCTCAGACCCATGGCACTGGGAAATTCCCCCTGGCGCCTTTTCCGGGAAAACTCATTGTAGAAAGCTGCCACGGTTTCCGCGAATTTGTTCTCTAAAAGCACTTCGTAATCGTCATGGCCCATGTTCTTGAATTCTTCAATGATATTTTCTATTCTCAGCCTTGCCTCATATAAAAATTTTGATCCGGCATTGATGGCAAGCGCTGCATAGTACCCCCAGATATGTCCCACAAGGGTATTGAGAACCGGGGCAAAATGTTCCTGGATTTCGGGTATCTTAAACACGGCTTTGGCATATAGGTCAAACCGGTTTTCGCCCTGGGTAGTAATCACAATGGGACAGGCTTTGTGGGCATGGAAAATAGCTGTATCCTTAATGATGTCCCTGAGCACGCTTTCCCGGGTACCGGCGGCACAGACAATGATCAATGGCTCGCTTGACAGGTCAATATGTTTTTTGTCTTCAACAAAATCCGAAGAGATTGTTTTGTAGCACAGTTCGGACAGTTTGATCCTGATTTCGTCGGCAGATGTTTTGTTGGCACCGGAACCCACTGTGGCCCAATAATTTTTGGAGATGGCCAGGTTCTCCGCACATTCCTTGATTTCATCGCGCATTTCGATAACTGCTTTCATTTTTGCCGGCAGTGCTACCAGCGCAAGGATCTGATCGCTGATATAATTTTCACTTCTGGCATTGAGCAGGGCCGCCAGGTGCAGGCCAAGCACGGCGCCGGCCGTGATCTGGGAATAAAATGCTTTGGTGGAGGCCACGGACATCTCAATGTCCCTGCCGGAACTGGTGTATAATACCCCGTCCACCTTGAAGGTCAGATCCGAATCCCTGCGGTTGACAATGGCAAGGCTCCTGGCGCCATGGGCCCGGATCATGTCCACGGTCCGGTTGGTGTCCGTGGTGGTGCCGGACTGGCTGATGGCCACAACCAGTGTGTCTTCCATGGCTGTGGCATCGTCACCTTCGCAGCCGATGCTGAACCCGGAAAGCTCGGACGCTTTCTGGGCACGTATATCCATGGATTTACCCCCCAGGTAATGGGTGAGAAGATCCGCACACCCCTGGGCTGCAATGCCGGCTGTTCCCTGGCCGATGAAATAGATTTTTCTTATTTTTCCGGACCGTAAATCGTTTTCCAGGGCCGGTGGGATAATAGTCCTGTTCAGATTTACATTGAAAAGTCCTGAACCCGGATTCTGTTTGAATTTGTTTTCCAGTGTTTTTTCAACGGACAGCGGGGATTCGGAGATCTCCTTGAGAAAATAGTGGTTATACCCCTGGCGGTCAATGTCCCTGGAGGTGATCCGGCTGGTGAGCACATCCTCCCGGGTCAGGGTGATGGGCTGGTAGTCGTAATAAAAGGAACGTACCCCTTCAATACCGCCGGCCCCCTCTTGATCCAGGACCACGATCTGGCCCTTGTCCTCGCCGTTGAGTTTGATGTAGTGGCGGGTCTCCTCCACGACCCCGTATAATTCCGATGCCGCAATGTAATGGTCCGGGGCAAGCCCCACAAAAATGGCCTGCCCACTGCCTTTCTGGGCCAGAAACAATTTGCCCGGGGCAAGGTCGGTGTGCATGGAAATGGCATGGGACCCTTCAAATTCATTGACCGCCAGGCGGAATGCCTCTTCAATGGGCGCGCCCATTTTCAGGTGGTGTTCAATCTGCAACGGGATCAATTTGGTGTCCGTTGTGATCTGGGGATGAATTTTATCGTACCGGGCCTCGTATTCAGTTTTCAGTTCCAGGTAGTTGTCAATATCTCCGTTAAGACAGACATGGATAATGCCGCTTGGGGATATTCCGGTATCTGTGAGTGTATTGTCCAAAGGATGGCAGTTGGCTTCGGTGATATCACCGACGGATGCCCACCTTGTATGGGCCGAGACCGATGATGACAACGTTGGAAATTCGGCAAGCGTCTGGAGTAAGAGGTCGTTTTTAATCTGATTTCTGATAAAAGCGATGTTGTCGCCAAGGGCACCTATCTCGGCGGCAAATTTGTAAACAAAACAGATGGTAATACGGTTCGGAGAACCTGGCCTGCTAATTTCATTGATCGAAATGGTGTTGTTTGACAGGATCTGTTGATTGCTTCTGTTTTCCAACCCTTCGAAGATCCCTTTTTCTTTCAGAATGCTTTTGTATTTTGAGAATTCCTTTTCATCCAGGGTGCACAGCACTGAAATGCCTGCAGAATCCCGCCCTCTGACCTCCAGGCGGTCAAGGCTGTTGAGTACGGCATTGATCCGTTTAAAAAGCGCTATCCCTGCAGGGTTGTTTTGTTTGTCTATACCCGGGGCCAGATGTTTAATGGCTTCAATATTGTTAATAACTTCTTTTTTCAAACACCATAGAATGTCCTTGAGCTGGTCAATATGATCTGCGGCAATCTCCACCTCGGGTGTGGATAAGCTGGCTGTAGCAGATTTGAAATCCCGGATTTCATCCGAAAGAATTTTTTTTATATCCTGGGTGATGTCGGTTAATTTGCGGGTTTTTTCCCGGTCGTAAAACAAGGATGCAAAAATCGTTTCCTGCTTAAGGTGCTGGGCATGGTCAAACAGGGTGGATAAAAATTCTCTGCCACCCAGGTAGTCTTTTGAAACCATTAGGTTTGTATCTTCGGAAAATGGGCCAAGCTGATTTTTTGAAAGGGTTTCAATGCCCTTGCACAGGGATTTCAGATCATTTTCGCAGGCCGGCCCTTTAAATGCCACAAGAGCACAGATCCCGCACCCCAGGGTGCAGCAGGTATCGGGGAAAAAGAGTAAGGTGTTTTCCTTCACCGATGATAAGGGTTTGCCTATGTCCACATTTATCTTTGCGATATGCTTAAGATGATCAAAAAGTTGTGTTGAAAGATTGCCTTGCCGTTTCATCTGTCCTCCGTTATAGATCCCGGAAATTTTTTTATATGAAAGTTATATTAATGTATTGAATTGCTTTCATGTTTCGTTATGGGTTGACCCTATGGTTGATAGACCAGGTCAGCCAATGGCTGTTATTCCGGAACAGTTGAATTTGCTGTCAGCAAATTTTTCTTGGGTTTGGGGGTGCTGAAATATGTTTTTAGCATGTTTTTTGCGTGGATGCATGCCCGGGTCCCGATATATTTGCCGTGACCCACGACTACTGCGACAATTAACGTCTCTTTTGTTGTTTTCTGCTGTCCAAATCCTGTGAACCAGTCGTATTTGATCGTATGCTCCCGATTTGACAGGGAGCCGGTTTTCCCACCGATCAAAAGATTTGATAATATTTTATCCCGTGAATAGCCCCTGAACGATTTTCTAGCTGTGCCGCCGGATATGGTTTTTTTCATAAGTCTTTTCATGGTGGCCGCTGTTTTGGGGCTAACCGGTGTTTTATACACCTCTTTAGTGCTTTTGTAAATCTCGTCTTCGTCTGAATTGGATATCCGGTCCACAAGACGGGGTACAAGGCTTTGTCCCTTGTTCACCATGGCGGAAACCATAGTCACGGCAAATACAGGCGAAATCAGGGTATCCCGATTAAAGCCGCATCCAAGTTCTGCTAAATGGTACTCGCTGCTGTTTGTTGCAAAATGAGGGACTGGAAAATCAAAATCCGTATTCGGATTTTGGTTAAAACCAAATTTTTCGGCAAAATTGTTGAGCTCCGTTTTGCCTAAGGCAAGTTGCCCGAGTTTGCCGAATACAGGGTTGATGGATTTGGAAAAGGCTGTCTCCAGGGTAACCCGATTGGTATATTTTGTTTTATGATTTGTTAACTGCCGTTTGTACAGGGTGTATTTCCTGCCGTTGAAATAAAGGGGGGTGGTGGCTGTGTAATTTAATTTCTCCACGGCAGCAGATGCGGTGACGATTTTGAAAATACTGGCAGCAGGATAGCTGACCGATGTACAGGGATTGGTAGCCGGATTGGCCTGATTGAATCCGGCCATGGCTTTTATGAATCCGGTGCTGCCGTCCATGGCCACCATACCGATGAGTTCCGGCTTGCCCCGGTCCAGGGTTTTAAGATAGTTTAGCGTCCTGATCAGTTTAGCCTGGAGACGCGTGTCCAGTTGGGTATGAATGGTATATGTCCAGGACGGTCCGTCCGCAAAGAAAATGTCTGTTTTTGAATTGAGAATATCAATGTTATGGACCAGGGCTTTGACTTCAGATTTTCCAAGGTGCTTGGGCGGAGCCGGTTCACTTTCGACCTTCTCCGGTTTTTGTGAAAACAACCGCTCACCGAGCTTGGAGACCGTGTGCGCCCCAAACCAGAGCAATGCTATGGCTGCAACACCAAGGCAGAGAAAACCTGCAATTCGGCCTACGCGGCCGGCCATGGTCTGCCTCTTTTTTTGCTGGATATAACCTGTCTGAAGTTCGCGCCAGGAAAGTTCTGTTTTCATAGAATACAAAAGCGTGTCTCAAACTTAAAAATTATTTAATCGGGCAGCCGGGCTTGGGACTGCCGTTAAATCCGGAAAGAACAAGGTTTTTTTTCACACTTGCCGCAAGCACCATGCCTTCGGATAACTCTCCCATAAGTTTCACGGGTTTCAGGTTGGCCACAACAATGACTTCTTTGCCCACCACCTCTTCGGGGGTGTAGGATTTACCGATGCCTGCCACAATTTGCCGGGTCTGGGTGCCCAAATCCACTTGCAGTTTAAGCAGTTTGTCCGATTTTTCAATCCGTTCGGCAGACAAAATTGTGCCGGCTCTTAAATCTATTTTGGAAAAATCATCAATGGTGATTTCTTCTTTTAATGCCGGTTTGAGCGGTTTGGGTGCCGGTGGTGCAGCCGCTTTCTTTTCAACGTCCACCCGGGGAAAAAGAATCTGGGGCTTTGCCAACGTAATGCCGCATGGTATCTGACCCCAGGGTTGGATGGCATCAAGGGTGAAAAATCCTTTTTCAGGTAGCTCAAGGCCAAGGGCGGCAATGATTTTACTGCTGGTTTCCGGCATGACCGGCCAGATAAGCCCGGCCACAAAGCGAAGCCCTTCCAGCAGTTCATATAACACCGTACCAAGATCGTCTGTGCGTGCCGGATCTTTGGCCAGGGTCCAGGGTTCGTTGGCAACAATGTATTTATTCATGGCTGACACCAGTTCCCAGACACTTGCAAGGGCCTTGTGAAACTGGCATTCTGCCATGGCTTTTGTGTACGCCTCCAAGGCGGCGTCGGCTTCGGGCTCAAGGCTTAAGTCTTTGTTTGATTCTGCAGCCGGCCCCTGTATGCTGCCTTTAAAATATTTGTAGTTCATGGACAGTACCCGGGAGAACAGGTTGCCCAGGTCATTGGCAAGGTCTGAGTTGATTCTTGCCACAATCGCATCTTCGGTAAAATTGGCGTCCAGGCCAAATACCATTTCCCGCATAAGAAAATATCTGAACGCATCCACACCAAACCGGCCTGTTACCTCAACAGGGTCGGTGACATTGCCGATGCTTTTTGACATCTTAGAGCCCTGAACATTCCAGAATCCATGGACATTAAGTCCGTTATATATGTCAATGCCGGCCGCCTTGAGCATGATGGGCCAGTAAATTCCATGGGGTTTGATAATGTCCTTGGCCACAAAGTGGCGGGTGGTGGGCCAGAATTTTTTAAACATATTTCCGTCAGGGTATCCGAGGGCCGTGATATAGTTGACCAGGGCGTCAAACCATACATAGGTGACATAATCCTCATCAAAGGGCAGGGTGATGCCCCAGGTCAGCCGGGTTTTGGGCCGGGAGATGCACAGGTCTTCCAAAGGCTCCTTAAGAAATGAGAGAAGTTCCTTTTTGTACTGTTCGGGTTGGATAAAGTCCGGATGGGTTTCGATGTGTTCAATGAGCCAATCCTGGTACTTGCTCATTTTAAAGAAATAGTTCGATTCCTTGATGCTTTCCGGCACAATACCGTGGTCCGGGCACTTGCCGTTCACAAGCTCGCGCTCTTGGTAGAATCTTTCACACCCGAAACAATAAATGCCCTCATAACTTGAAAAATAGATGTCCCCTTGGTCGTAAATCGTTGACAGAACTGATTTTACAACCTCAATATGTCCAGGATCAGTTGTCCGGATAAAGTGGTTGTTTTCTATATTGAGCAGGGGCAGAATATCTTGAAATAGTTTGCTGATTTTATCTGCGTAAGCCTTGGGCGTGGTGTTTTCCTTTTCAGCCGCCTGAACGATTTTATCCCCGTGTTCATCCGTTCCTGTTAAAAAAAAGGTATCAGCACCTTCCATCTTTTTATAACGGGTGGCGACATCTGCTGCAATGGAGGTATAGGCGTGGCCGAGATGGGGCTTGGCATTCACATAGTAAATGGGTGTGGTATAGTATTGACAAGTCATTGAGATGGGTTTCCTGTATTTTCTTTTTTCAGTTGTGACAGAAATATTTCCTTTTCCGTGCGGTCATCAAGTCTGACAGTGACGCTTTGTCTGAGAACATTCTGGCGGACCACCTTGCCTTTGAGATCTTCAACAGTAATGGTTTTACCCAGTTTCGGCATTTTTTTTTTATAGTAGCGGTAGGTCTCATTTTCAAAGGTTAGACAGCACATCAATCGGCCGCAGACCCCTGAAATTTTAGTGGGATTCAGGCTCAGCCCCTGTTCTTTTGCCATTTTTATGGACACCGGATCAAAAGTATGCATAAAAGATGAACAGCACAGCTCCCTGCCGCATTTCCCTATACCGCCCACATGCTTGGACAGATTTCGGATACCGACCTGGCGCATTTCAATACGGATGGAAAATTCCTTTACCAGAAGTTTAATCAGTTCCCTGAAATCAATCCTGCCGTCCGCCGTATAAAAAAATGTCAGTTTGTTTCTGTCAAAGGTGCTCTCCACACTGAACAGGTTCATTAAAAGGTCCAGCTCTTTTATGCACTTAACGCAGTAGTCATGGGCCTGCCGTTCCAGTGATTCGAGTTCCGTGCGCCAGCTGAAATCCTCCTGGGTGGCCAGTCTGACAATGTTTTTTAAGGACGTTTCGTCTTTGTCTTTTTCCCGGGGAGAGATGGCAATGATGCCAAACCCTAACCCTTGTTCGGTTTCAACAATTACCCGGTCTTCTAAGTTCACGACCAGGGCTTGGCTGTTGAAATCGTATATTTTACCTGCGGTTTTAAATTTAACGCCGGCAACGTTTACCATAAAGATTTGCCTCTTTTTATATGAAATCCAAAATAATTTATTGAATTGCTTTCATATTTCGTTTTGGGTTGGCCTGGGTGTTGATGGATCAGGTCAAGCCCATGGCTGCTATTCAAATAAAGACAAGGAAAGGAAAAAACGGTCAAGGGTCAGTCTTGTGCCGCTGTTGGATTCCAGTCTTTTTTCCGTCTCATGAAACAGTGTCATCCATGTTAACATCCGCGAGTATGAATGCATTACACTAATATCTTTAAATACACTTAAAAAATCAAGGTTAACTATTTTATTCGGCATGTATTTTAATATACAAAAGTCTCTGAATACGGTCCGAAGCACTGCCATGACATCAAGAATGTATTCCGTGTGGGCCGACAGCCGCCTGGATAAATCAAGGCATTTAAAGGCATTTTGATGCGGTGGCGCTGTCAAAAATTGGCAGATTTCGTTGATTAACCATGGTCGCAGCATTTTCCAGTCAGGTGCGCCGCCTTTGTCCAGTCCTGAAAGCCGCAGGGCCTGGTCCAGGTCGCTTCCGGCGGTTCCACTGATAATGTGGGCGGTTTCAGGATCAAGCCCGTATTGTGTGCATAAAATTTTTTTGATTTCGTGGTCTGCGAGGGCCTGGAAGTCAATGCGCCGACACCTGGATAAAATGGTAGGTAAAAGGGGGGCGGTCTGTTCTGCGGCAAGGATGAAAAATGTGTGTCCCGGTGGTTCTTCAAGCATTTTGAGAAGGGCATTCTGGGCCTGGGGATTCATCAGGTCTGCATGAAGGATGCACACCATTCTATAGGCGGCTTCATTGGCGCGGGATGCGATGATGCCGCCCATGTCCCGGATTTGGGAAATGGTGATCTTTTTTTTGTTTTCAGCCGGACCAAGAAAGATCATGTCCGGGTGCATGCCCGCAGATATTTTTTTGCATGAAGCGCAGATATTGCACGGACGACCGTTTTCTGTATGGCAGTTGCAGGCCTGAGCAAAAAAAAGCGCAGCCTGTTTTTTGCCGGTTCCCCGGGGTCCGTAGAAAAGGAGCGCATTGGGGATCCGGCCGGTCTGAACAATATAGGTTAATTCAGATAATGGCAAAGATAGGGGAAGAGCTTCCCGGTTATTTTCGGAAGGTGCAGCAGACATATCAATATCAGCAACATTGGATTAAAAGCCATCTAAAAATAAAGATTTTGGTTCAAATTCAAGGCGGATCAACATTTTAACCGGAGGAATACATGAAGTATTTTGAGGATTTAAATTTTGATCAAACGAAGAAGTTGGCCAAGAGATTATTTTG
>DATFIL010000419.1:0-5307 GCA_035270145.1 Desulfobacter sp.
GGAGTCCCCAGAAAAAAAGTCAACATCAATCCCAAACCAATATAAAAATCAAATCGTTTCACGTTGTTACTTACCCTCCGATTGCATTTTAATCATCCAAGACGTCCAAGAATGGACATACGTATCAGACATTTCCCTGGACCGCAAGTGCCTCCAGGATTCAAGGATATCTTCCCATTGTCTTGAAGACAGCTGTATAATGTTTTTTGTTTCATCGGACACGGGGAAAAAATCATCGCCACTGCCTATTTCCTTGTGATGCAAAATTATCATATCGAAAATGGACCTGATATAAAACAAGCGGGCCGCAACGCGCAGGGGAAAGTCTGATTTAACGGCCCAGAGCCTGAATCTGTCAAGGGATTGCTGGGGCAACGCAACCATCTGGGATGTATCGTCAGTGGTGCATATCCTGAAAATATGGGCAAGGTATCTGCGCAGGGGAACCGGCAGGGCATCAAACCATTGTAAAAAAGCGTCTATGGGTGTAATCACAATACCTTTAGCTGTTTAGGGGTTTATCCATCCGTTGATACCCCCCAAGATTTGAGTCAAATAAAATTATTTAAAAAAAGAAAGCAGCGCGTGAAGGTTGGTCATGGGATGGGGCGGGCATCCCGGGATAAACAGATCCACCGGCAGGATTTTGTCCAGTCCCTCGGTGATTTCCGGGCTTCCGGTGAACGGGCCGCCGCTGATGGTGCAGGCGCCCACGGCAATGACCACCTTGGGAGCCGGTATGGCTTCATAGGTCTGGAGCAGGGCTGTTTTCATGTTCCTGGATATGGGGCCCGTGACCACAATCCCGTCGGCATGTCGGGGAGAGGCGACAAAGTTGATGCCAAACCTGGCCAGGTCAAAAAACGGCGTGGCCAAAACGTTGAGGTCCGCTTCACAGGCATTGCAACCGGCCGCTGACACCTGGCGTAGTTGCAAAGAGCGCCCAAACAGTTTTTTAAAATGCTGCTTGGCGTGCTGGGCCAAGGCCGGCAGATTGCCTGATGTTATCAGATCTGCGCGTTCTGCCGTGGCAATTTCATAGTCATTGGTAAATTTGATCTGACCGTTGGAGACGTTTTCGCAGGTTCCGCAAAATACGCACCGACCCATGTCGATTTTTTGGTTCTGCACATCTATGGCATCCTGGGGACAGGATGCGGCGCAGGTTTTAAGGGTTGCCCTGGAAATATTATCCTGGATAACCGGTTTGCCTCGGTAGCGGGGAAATACCTTGACCTTTTCTTCGGGATACCGGTTGGTCCGGTAACCTTGTTCAAATCTGTTTTTCAGTACACTGAGCATATGATGTTCTCCGCTGTTCTAAAGATCAAATCCGCAATAAGATAGATTAAAACTTTTGTTGTTTAAGGGAAAATCCGAGATCCCGGTATCCCTAAGGGACATCGCCAGCCCGTTCCAGTTGTGAAAAGAGGGGTCCTTGATCTTGTACCTTAGGATTTTTCCATTTTCATCGGTCAGGACAGCATGGGACACTTCTCCCCGCCAGGCCTCGTTCAGGGCCACGGAAAAGCTTGAAGCCGGAAGCGCCTTGGTTGTGCCCTCGCTGACACACCGGGTTTCCACGGGGATGGCGGCCAGGGATTCAACCATCTCAAGGGACTGGAGAATTTCGTCATACCTGACCCGGGCCCTGGCATAACGTCACCTGTGGTTTTTTTATTTTCCGGTATGCTCATGTGCGGGTAGTGTTCCGTGGGAAAACATCCTCTCACGTCATAGGCCATGCCGCTGGCCCGGCCGGCAGGCCCCACCAGCCCGAGATGATCGGCATCTTCATGGCTCACCGTCCCGCATTCTTCAAACCGGGCCCGGACAGAGACGGCGTTGAAGAGCAGTTCCAGTACATGTGTCACTTCGGGCCGAAGCTCTGCCAGGCGTTCGTTGAGTATTTTTCTGATATCATCGGACAGGGAAAACCGGACCCCCCCGGCCCGGACCAGGCCCTTGCCGAACCGGTTGCCGCAAATCAAGAGGGAAAGGTTGAGAAAATCACCTCTGATCCTGCCAAAATAGTTGGCCGGCGGCAGAAAGGCCACGTCGCCGCTTAAGGCCCCGAGATCACCGATGTGGTTGGCCAGGCGCTCCAGTTCCAGGGCAATGGTCCGGATGATCCGGGCTCCCTGATCCGATTGAACTCCGGTCAGTGCCTCCAGGTTCTGGGCCATGCACAGGCTGTGGCCGATGGTTGTATCCCCTGCAATGTTTTCACCAATGATGGGAAGCCGTTTGGCCGGTACCGTCAGAAGCTGTTTTTCAATGCCCCGGTGCTGGTATCCCAGTTGGATTTCCAGATGCAGGACCCGTTCTCCGATGCAGTTGAACCTGAAATGGCCCGGCTCAATTACCCCGGCATGGACGGGCCCCACAGCCACCTCGTGGATTTCCTCGCCCGCCACCTGGTAATAGGGATAATTTCCAGGGATGTCCTGGGAATAGTCATTGTCGAACACATCAGACGCGTCTTCCGTGTAGTTGGGATGGTACCGGACCATTTTCAGCCAGGGATGATTCTGAGGATGGATACCGAACTGCTCTGCCATTTCCCGCTCAAACAGATGAAAAGGTTCGCATTCTTTTGTGAATGACGGGTAGGGGGCGGGTACATCACAGCCGGCCAAAAAAAGTTTGTCGGT
This sequence comes from Desulfobacter sp., assembly GCA_035270145.1. Taxonomy (GTDB): domain Bacteria; phylum Desulfobacterota; class Desulfobacteria; order Desulfobacterales; family Desulfobacteraceae; genus Desulfobacter. The sequence goes on from DATFIL010000419.1 coordinate 2,655, forward strand.
CCGCAACACCGCCAATAGTTTTAGCTTGTCCTTGTCCGGGTAGGCAAAATAGTGGACAATTTTGCCTCCGTTGGTCACCAATCCCAAGGCCTGGCCCCGGAATTCATCAAAAGAAAGGTGGGGAATGGCCTCCCGAGAGACTTTTTCGGCGTTTGAAATCTGTAAAAAAGCGTTGCTCATCTAAGTCCTCCGCCAATGGCAATTACTGCATCGGATATGGTTTGATTCAATGAATCCGGGATAAAGAAACACAAGATCAGTGACGTCAGGAGTAATAGATACTGGGGCCAGACCATGCCGGCCTTTTCTTTTATTTTGATCTCCGTGTTGCACGCGTCAAAACTGATTTTCATGATCTGGTTGGCAAATCCTGCAAAAATAACGCACAGGCTCAGGATGAAAACGGTGATGGCCACATGGAAACCGGCCCTGAACGCCGCGACAATAATGCAAAGTTCCCCGATAAAAATGCCGAACGGTGGAAAGCCGGAAATCCCGATAAATCCCGCAAAAAAGACCACAAAAGTCCGGGGCATGCCCTTGACCAGGTTTCCGGTGTTTTTGATCAGCCGGTCCCCGTATCCCAGCAGAATGTTGCCCGAGGAAAGAAACAAAGAGGACTTGATCAGGCTGTGGTGGAGCATGCAGATAACCGCACCGTATACCCCCAGGCCGCCCACACCGGTTCCAAATGCAATAATGCCCATATTCTCGATACTGGAATAGGCCAGCATCCGTTTGTATTCGTTCTGTTTGAGGATAAAGGTAGCTGCCGCCAAAATGGATAACAGGCCGAACACCATGAGAATCCCGCCTGAAAAATCTGCAAGCCCTGCCGCTACCATAATTTTATTGGTTTTGAAAATTCCCAGAAAAGCACAGTTGAGCAGGACCCCTGACAAGAGCGCCGATGCAGGACTTGGGGCTTCACTGTGGGCATCGGGCAGCCAGGTGTGCATGGGCGCAAGTCCCATCTTGGTACCGTATCCCACCAGGATGAAGACGAATCCGGCCTTGAGCCACATGGGGTCCAGGGTCTTGGCCGCCCCGGCCAGGGCGGAAAAAGAAAGCGGCGTGCCGGTATTTGCCTGGCCCATGGAAAAGGCCACCAGAACAGACCCCAAAAGGGCCATGGCAATACCCACCGAACAGATGAGAACATATTTCCAGGTCGCCTCAAGGGAGGCGGCCGAGCGATGGGTGTAAATCAGCGGGGCGCTTGCCAGGGTGGTGGCCTCAATGGCAATCCACATGACCATGATATGGTCGGACAGGGTGACCATGGTCATGGTGGACAAGAACACCAGCATGGAGCCGGTAAAAAGTCCCTCGGACTGAATTTTGCTTTCTTTGAGGTAGCCTACGGTGTAAATGGAGATCAAAAAGAACAGCAAGGAGATCACCAGCAGGGAGAGCATGCCTTCGGGGGTCACTGCAAAATATTGATCAAAAAGTGCCTGGGGCTGATCTCGCCACACCATAAACGAAAGCGTTAAATGAGCCGCTCCGGTCAGCACCAGCAGGCATCGGCCAATACTTTTGGGTAGGAAAAATGCGACAAGGCCGGTAATAAGAGGCGTCAGAAATACTAGTTCAACCATACCCTAATCCTTTAAAGTTCTAAGCAACGCCGTATCCACGTCGTCAAAGGTCTTTTTAATATTACGGAGGATCACGGCCATGATCATGACTCCGGCCAGAACGTCCAGCAAAATACCGAATTCAACAATATGGCGGGTACCAACGGACAAGCCCGACCCGACCAGGTAAATCCCGTTTTCCATCATGATGTAGCCGATGACCATGGCAATGGCGTTTCTCCGGGCCATGAGCAGAAACATTCCCGTTACCAGAAGGGCAATGGCCGTAGGCTCGAGCAGTTTAAACCCGCTCACGGAACCGATATCCAGGCGTCCGGAAATATAGGTTGCGCCGATAATCAGCGCCAAGCCGCATAAAATGGAGGCATGATACCCCACAATGGGCTCAACCACCCGCTGGATGGCCCCCTTTCTGATGGCCACAAAAATACTCAAAGGGATAATGATCCCCCGGATGACCAGGGTGGCCAGGGTAAACACCGTGCTGCCGGTACTCATATCATGACCGATGAAAAAGGGAATAATGGAAATCACGATGCCCTGGAATGCCAGTAGTTTGATCAATACCTGGACCCGTTCGGCGCCGAATGAAAACAAAACCGACAGCAGCACAAAGGATAGAATTATATCAACTGAATTGAATATCATTTTACAAACTCCAAGGTGATGATGGTTGCAAAAAAGGCCAGGGCAAAGGATGTCAGCACAAACCCGGGTACCTTGTCCATCCTGTACCTGGCAATCACCGATTCTATTACGCCCACGGCAACATAAACGACCAGAAGCCCTGCGATATACATCACTATAGGCAACCCGAAAATGGCGGATTCAAAGGGAAGAATCATCCTTGAAATAATGGTGGAATAAAATATGAGCTTGCAAAAAGAACCAAGCTCAATAAGCGCAAAATCCGGGCCGCTGTGATCCAGGACCATGACTTCATGGATCATGGTCAGTTCAAGGTGGGTGGCTGGGTCATCCACCGGGACCCTGGAATTTTCAGTCAGAAGAATGATGAAAAAGGAGATCACGATGAACAGCAACGGTGCACC
>DATFIL010000420.1:0-3967 GCA_035270145.1 Desulfobacter sp.
GATGCCGATATCCTGGAGGATTTTGATGGTGACAATGTTTCTGGATTTGATCAAGGCCTGGCGAAACAACGTGGGACCGTAGAATTTATGTGCATAGTTGTTGGGTTTCCACACCCTGTCATTCAGCTTGTCCTCAAATACCACAGGAGAGTCAATAATAATAGTCGCCGGGGTATAGCCCTTGTCAAGGGCTGCTGCGTACAGGATGGGTTTGAACGCCGAACCGGGCTGGCGTCTTGACTGAAAAGCCCGGTTGAACTGAGAGTCCTTGAAATCCCTTCCACCGATCATCGTTTTAACATGGCCGGTTTCAGCTTCAATGCTCAGAAGTGCAGACTGGGCAATGGGTTCCTGGTACAAGGTAAATTCATACGCCTCTTCCCCGGCCATCTCCTCAAGGACTTTCACATAAATAACATCCCCGGTTTTTAAGGCTTGGGAAGGTTTTTTGATCCTGGCATACTTGTAGGATATTTCAGGGTTTGGCTTTCTGGCCCATGCCATGGAAGCCAACCGGATGATGCCGGTTACATTGCCAACCCGTACACGGGTAATCTTATTGTGATCGTCCACTTTCAGAACGACCCCTTTGTAAATCGCTCCTTTAACCGGGCGGCTGCCGTTCAGTTTCTCGGAAATGGTGCGACTGAAATCTTCGACCTGAAGCGCTGGTATATTTTTTACAGGGCCGCGATATCCGCAGCGTCGATCTAACGCTAAAAGCCCTTTATTGACTGCAGCCCGGGCTATTTTCTGCAGTTCAATGTTCACTGCGGTATGAATGCTTAATCCCTGGGTGTAAAGCATCTCTTTGCCGTATTTTTTTTCAACATACCGCCTGACATGTTCGGTGTAACAAGGCACCCGTTCGATGAACCAGTTTTTCCGGGGTTTTATATCCAGTTTGGCACCCATGGCTTCGGTGGCCTCCAGGTTGGAGATCATGCCTTCTTCCTTCATGCGATTCAGGGTATAAACCTGGCGCTGCCTGGCCAGTTCAGGGTGCCGAAATGGACTGTACCGGCTGGGTGCCTGGGGCAGGCCTGCCAGCATGGCACATTCAGCCAAAGTTAAGTCCTTGGCATGTTTTCCGAAATAATTTTCAGAAGCTGCTTCAACACCGTAAGCGCCGTGTCCCAGGTAGATTTGATTCAAATAAAGAAAGAGTATGTCATCTTTGGAAAGCTTTTTTTCAATTTTGTAGGCCAAAATCGCCTCTTTAAGCTTACGTTCATAAGTTTTTTCCGGGGTAAGCAGAAAAGACTTGGTCACCTGCTGGGTGATGGTGGACCCCCCCTGGACAATGGTGCCGGCCTTAAAATTTTTGATAAACGCCCTGATAATGGATTTGATATCAATGCCGGGGTGTTCCCGGAACCGGGAGTCTTCGGCTGCCACAAACGCATTGATCAAATTGGCAGGCATGTCGGACAAGGGAATAACGATTCTGCGTTCTTTATAAAACTCGCCGATTTTTCTGCCATCATCGGAAAATACATTGGTCACAATTGCCGGGCGATAATCATTGAGCGTATTGATCTGGGGAAGATCCTGACTCAGGTAGAAAAACCCGGCGGTAACAGCTGCACATCCAGCAATAACGGCAAGGAAAATCAGGATAAACAGCCACATCAAAATGGAAAACCAGATGCTTCTTTCTTTTTTCTTGGTTCGCTTCTTCAGGATCTGTGTACGGCTTTGTTGTTTTGTCATAAGGGTCCGAAATAGTATTCTATTTTGATAAAATATCTGCTTTTATCAGATTAGACTTGATATGGCAATAGCGAGGCCAGGCCATCTGTCCCAAACGCCTTGTCGGACAATGCATTGGGTCTATGTTAGACGAGCTTGTGAATCCCTGAATAAAGCGTTTTTAATGCGGATCACAACGAAGGCAACTTGTATATATTAGGGTCTTTAAGTTACAAATTTGTATCTAACATAAAGGTTGTAAGTTTTATTTTACATTATATAACAATATTGTAAAAATGAAAGTTTCCTAACCCATCGTGAATAGGCTTTTTACCATGATTCAGCCCCCAACAAAAATCTTAAAACGTCCATGGCCCTTAGCTTAGGAATGAGACCAAAACGTTTTTCAAAAAGAATCAATAAATTTTGTAGCTCTTCTTGATCCATCTGGCATTAGAATTGCTGCTATCATTTACGGAAAGCATCCCCGATAATAAGCAATCAATAAAGGAACCCCGGATAATATGCCGACAAACATTCATGCAGACTTGAAAATATATGAAATCATCCAGCGTTTTCCCCAGACCCGTTCGGTTTTTGCGGCAAATGGCCTGGGCGCCCTGGTCAGTGACGATGCCATGCGGGTGCTGGCACCGTTTTTAACCCTGGGTACAGCATTAAAAAGTCGATTTATCAACATTGAGGCATTCATTGAGATGCTTGAGGGTGCGATCGCCCAAGACCCTGTCATTGACACCCCCGGACTGGCCTCGATGGCGGCTCAGAAAGACTTGAGTTTTCTGGCGCTTATGCCCTGTGGATTGAAAATGCCGTTTAGCCGGACTTTTTCCCAATTTTTAAACGAACTGCACACCAAAGAGGGATTCACTATTCAATCGGCGGTTGAAGGGAATGTAAACCAGGAATTATCTTATTATTCTTATGTTGACACCATTGAGTCCAAGGATGAACTCCCCGATATTATCGTATCTGCTGATTTTAATGTTTTTTTAGGCCGGCGGTTTTATGATCGTTTTGTGGCCCCGGGGCATTTCGCAGGTTATGGTGCAATCCCTGCCGGCCCGAATTTTTCAGATGCGCAAATTTTAGACCCCAAAAACGAATATACTATTTTGTGCGTAAATCCATTGGTCGTGGTTGCCAACCTTGATCAATTGGAAAATAGAGACCTGCCATGCACATGGGAAGACCTTCTTGCGCCTGTTTGGGAAAAAAGCCTGGTCATCAGAGGGGGAGACGGATTTTATTGCCATGCGGTTCTGTTGCCCACGTTCAAGGCATTTGGCAGCCAGGGAATAGAGGCATTGGCCGGCAATGTGCTTGAAGGGCTTCATCCGGCACAGATGGTCAACCGGATAGACAATAACGGCCCCGGCGCACTGTATGTCATGCCGGCTTTTTTTGCGGACCGCATCCGGCACCAGGAGCGGATTAAAGTGATATGGCCGGATGACGGGGCCCTTGCAAGCCCGGTCATTCTACAGGTCAAGCCTGAAAAGAAAGAAGAACTTAAACCGGTCCTTGATTATCTTGTGGGCAGTCAACTTGCACAGATCCTTGCAGGCGCCGGATTTCCCGTACCCCATGCAGATGTGGCTGCAGATGTCCAGACAAAACCGCTGAAATGGCTGAGGTGGGATTTTTTAAGGCAGAACGATTTACCCACCTTAAATGTTGAGATTGATAAAATTTTCATGCCTCTGGTACCTTGATTTCCTATGAACCGGATATTAAAAAAATCAGATCCTTCCACCAGGCTGGTGACGGTGGCAGGACCGCCGTCAAGCGGAAAAACTTCTTTGATCCTGCATACGGCAGCAGTGCTTTTGGAACAAGGGCTTCGTATTGGTATCGTCAAGTTTGACTGCCTCACCGGAGACGATCATAAAAGATATGAGCGTGCGGGCTTGCCTGTTAAAAAAGGACTGGCCGGGGGGCTGTGCCCGGATCATTTCTTTATTGCCAATATTGAGGCCTGCGTGCAATGGGGTATCAGCCAGGGTTTTGACTTGCTGATCAGTGAAAGCGCAGGGCTTTGTAACCGGTGTTCTCCTCATATTAAAGGGGTTCTGGCCGTATGTGTCATTGATCACTTAAGCGGTGTGCATACACCCAGGAAAATCGGCCCCATGTTAAAGAACGCCGATCTTGTGGTGCTGACCAAGGGAGATATTGTATCCCAGGCTGAACGGGAAGTCTTTGCCTTTCGTGTCCGCCAGGCCAATGCAAAGGCTGCGGTACTGCCGGTCAATGG
>DATFIL010000421.1:0-2709 GCA_035270145.1 Desulfobacter sp.
AAAAATGAAAATATCTATACGGTGGGCAATGGTTCTTGGTTGCCTTGGTCTCATCTGGGGAATGCAGATCCTGATCACTTCGTCCACCTACATTTCATCCCAGCGGATGCTGGCTGGGCATGCCTGCGACGTGATGCAGAACATAGCGGATTTGACCATGACCCAATCCAAAAATCATCTCCAGCTGGCCCAGAGAGCCGCACTTCTGACCAAACGCCTGCTGGCCTCCGAGGTGGTCGGAAGTCGTAATCAACAGTATGGTGTTCTTGAACGTTATTTTCTGGATCAATTATCATTGTATGCTCATTTTGCCGGTATATATATCGGAATGCCCAATGGTGATTTTTTTTATGTCAACCGCAGTGATGCACATACCCTCGGCGGATACCGAACCAAGATAATTGAGCATCTCAATGGTGTAAAAAAAGTCCGGCTGATCTGGCGCAATTCGGACGGCAGCATGGTTAAAACCTCTGAAGACCCCAGCGACTCCTATGATCCCCGGCAGCGTCCCTGGTATAAAAAATCCCTTGCCGAACGGGCGATTATCTGGACGGACCCCTACATTTTTTTCTCATCACAAAAACCCGGAATCACGGTGGCTGGTCCAATCTTCAAAGCAAACGGCCAGTTACAGAGCGTTGTCGGTGTGGATATCGAAATTGATGACCTGTCCACCTTTATCAGCCGGTTACGGATCGGTAAACATGGCCGTGCTTTTATGCTCAACAACAACGCAGATGTGGTGGCGTTTCCCGACATATCAAAAATTAAACAGGTTGAAGGCACTGCAGGCCACCATTTCAGAATGGTTAAAATCGATGAACTGGACGATGAATTGAGCCGTGCGGCTTTTCATGCTATCCAGTGGCAGCGGACGGAAACCGGACTGCTGAAGCTCGACCACTCTCAGTTTGCCAAGTTCACCCACAACGGCGAGGTGTATAATACTATGTTCACCCAATTTGCCGGCTCAAACTGGCCCTGGGTGATCGGCGTGTATATACCGGAAAATGACTACCTCGGCGTACTCAAGGAAAACCGGTCACTTAATATCGGGATTACCCTGGTCCTTTCGGTGATTACCACCCTGGTGGGTTTACAATTGTTTCGCAGTATCACACGGCCCTTGATGGGGCTTGAAAAAGAGGCCCTTGCCATCAAACAACATGATTTAACCACCAGTTTCAATACACGTTCTATCTTTAAAGAGATAGATGAAACCGCTGCTGCCTTTTCACAGATGAAGGTTTCCCTGCAAACCAGTGAAAAAAAGTATCGCCGGATTTTTGAAAACATTCAGGACATCTATTTTGAATGCACCATTGAAGGCGAAATTCTCGAAATAAGCCCATCTGTAGAGGCGTTAATCTGTCAAGACCGCAAAGAGCTTATCGGCACTAAGCTCATGCAGCTCTATAAAAATGCCGATGATCACCAGCGTTTTTTATCCAAAATTTTGGCTGACGGAGCTGTGAGTGACTGGGAGATTACAATGGAAAATAAACAGGGCAAAATCGCCTATGGCTCGGTTACGGCCACGTTGAAACGCAATGCAGCCGGTGATGCGGAAAAAATTATCGGTTCGCTGCGCATTATCACCGATAGAAAAAAAGCCGAGCTCAGACTGCGCCGTTACCAGGATCAGCTGGAGGATCTTGTCGAAGAACGCACACAGGATCTGCAAAAGAGCAATGAACAACTGCGCAATGAAATGGAAACACGCAAAGAGAAAGAAGAGGCGCTCGGGCGCAGTCAAGAACGACTCCATCAGATCCAGCGGCTGGAGGGCATCGGAACCCTGGCCGGTGGCGTGGCCCACGATTTCAACAATTTGCTGATGGGAATTCAGGGCAATATATCGTTGATGATGTTGAGGACCGGGCCTTCAGAGTATAATCACAAAAAATTGAAAAGTATCGAGTCCTGCGTCATATCCGGAACCAAACTGACCCAGCAGCTGCTCGGGTTTGCACGGGGCGGCAAGTACATGACCAAATCGCTGGATTTTAATCGGATTGTCATGGACACCGCCCGCATGTTCGGCCGCACGCGCAAAGATATCCGGATTGAGGAAAATGTCGAACATGGTTTGTGGGCGGTCATAGCTGATAAAAATCAGATTGAACAGGTTCTGCTCAACATTTACATTAATGCATGGCAGGCTATGCCAGACGGGGGGTTCTGTCTTGATTGGTGCCAAAAATGATGCGTGGGCTTTATCCAGAAACCGTTTTCCCTGGAGCAAGTCAGTGCCAAGTTGCGCGACATATTTGACAATTAACGATTTTTTTTCTGGGGTTCATTGATGGTGGCCAGCATCTCCTGACCGGTTTGGACGTACCATTTTTTCTTGTCCGGCAATGCAATGCCTGCATTTTTCCAGAGCATTTCCTCTTTTTTGGCAACCAATACAGATTTAGCATCCGTCTTGGTATAACAAAGATTGCTTTAGCTGGTTTCTTCTTGACATATCATCTGTTCCTGTTAAAATTTTTAAATTCTTTGGTATCGGGTTTGCATCTTAAAGTTCGGATGCGTAAAATCCTATATAAAAAAAATAAAATTCCTAAGGTATTTTCAAATATGATTCTTGTCACTGGTGAAATTCTGTTTGATATTTTTCCGGCATATAAGCGCATGGGCGGGGCACCCTTTAATTTTGCCTATCACATGAAAAAACTTGGATTTCCGGTAAGATTTATTTCA
>DATFIL010000422.1:0-3229 GCA_035270145.1 Desulfobacter sp.
TTGTTCGACATACGACTTTTCATTCTTCCCTACCATCTGTAATCTCCTTCTCCTTTCCCACTCCAACCGATCTTGTGCCGAATCGCCGCATGCACCTTTCGGTGTGCTTAGGTAAGAATAAATTTTTTGGTTAGAAAAAAGCCCTTATCCGGTTCGAAAAAAGCCCACTGCCTGAACGATATCCGAATTAAAAATCTCTAACTTTTTCCTTTAATGAATGCAAGAACTATTTATTATAACTTGCTTTTTTATGCCTTTCTGTCGGATACTTACTGGACACGTCCGCAGCCATAGTTATTATTTTGTTTATATTTGACTTTCATATAAACTTGTTTAGTAGAAAGCTGATTTTATGATATCTGAAAAAGTGATCCAGGCGTTCAAAGACATTTGCGGCCCGCAATTTGTCAGTAGCGACAAGACCGACCGTATTCTGTATAGCTATGATGCCACGCGCAAACAATTTCTTCCGGATGTGGTAGTGCATCCAGCCGATGCCCAGGCCGTATCCCGGATCATGACACTTGCCCATCAGCACCGTATTCCGGTTTACCCCAGGGGGGCGGGCACCGGATTCACCGGCGGCGCCCTGCCGGTCTGCGGGGGGATGGTTATGGGAATGAGCCGGATGAACCGGATCCTGGATATTGACCAGGAAAATCTTGTGGCCGTGGTGGAACCCGGTGTGGTGACCGGGGATTTTCAAAAGGCCGTGGAGGCGCTGGGGCTGTTTTATCCCCCGGATCCGGCATCCCTGAAAGTTTCAAGCCTGGGGGGAAACGTGGCCGAATGCGCCGGCGGCCCCCGGTGTGTCAAGTACGGGGTGACCAAGGACTATGTCATCGGCCTGGAGGTGGTGACGCCCACAGGCGACCGGATTGAAACCGGTGGGACCACCATGAAAGGGGTGGTGGGGTATGATCTGACTAAGCTTTTCTGCGGGTCGGAAGGCACCCTGGCCGTTATTACCAAGATCATTCTCAAACTGCTTCCCAAACCCCAGGCCAAGAAGACCATGCTGGTGGTGTTTGATGCCATTGATGGGGCTGCCAAGGCCGTATCCGCCATTATCCGTGAGAAGATTATTCCCGCCACCCTGGAATTCATGGACGGCCGGACCCTGGATTGCCTCAGGCAGACCGCCGGGCTGTCCATGCCGGAAGGCGCCGGCGCCGCGCTGATTATAGAGGTAGACGGAGACAGGGAGTTTTTAGACAAGCAGGCCCAAAGGATCCTGACGGTGATCGAATCTTTGGGCGTCCTGGAAAATCGGGTGGCCAATACATTTGAAGAAAGCGAAGATATCTGGAAAATCCGCAGGGCGATCTCCCCCTCATTGAAAAAGCTTGGACTGGAGAAATACAATGAAGATATCTGCGTACCCAGGTCCAAGCTGCCGGAGATGATCCGCCGGATCGAAAAGATTTCCGATCAATATAATCTGCCCATTGTGAACTTCGGGCATGCCGGTGACGGAAATATCCACGTCAATATCATGGCGGACAAAGCCGATGCGGAACAAATGGCCAAAGCCGAACATGCCATTGAGGCTCTGTTCCGGGCGACCCTGGCGCTGGGCGGAACCATGAGCGGAGAACACGGTGTTGGCATCATGAAGGCCCCTTATCTTTCCCTTGAATTGTCAAACGAGTCCATCCATTACATGAAAATGCTTAAAAAAGCTTTGGATCCGCATAATATTCTTAATCCGGGTAAAATTTTTCCAGACGCAGTCTGCCCGCTTCCTGGAGAGATCAAATGAAGAATTTGGCGCAATACCAGGAGTGGTTTCAGGCCTGTGTCAAGTGCGGTGCCTGTCGGGCCACATGTCCGGTGTTCAAGGCTGAGAACCAGGAAGGCGGTGTGGCCCGGGGAAAAATTGCCCTTGCCCAGGCCATGATGGACGGGCAGGTCTTTGTCGAAGACAGGCTGGTCCATGATCTGTCCCAGTGCCTGCTGTGCGGCAGTTGCACCAACCTGTGCCCCAACCAGGTGCCCACCCAGGATATCGTGGCGGCGGCCCGCATGAAACTCGCTCAGGAAAAAGGTCTATCCGGATTCGGAAGGGGGGTTGCGACCTTGCTGACGCATAAAAAGGCCATGGACTGGATGAGTAAAAGCGGCGATCTGGTCTCCCGGCTCCTGTGTCGTCAGATTCCTGAAACAAGCGGCTTAAGACTGCGGTTTCCTGTGCCGGGCATCCCTAATGAACGCACCTTTCCAAAGCCGTCATTCAAACCCTTTTTGAAGCGGGATATCCGGCAGACGGTCTCCCGTTCAGCAAGTCCCCGGGTGCTTTTTTTCACCGGCTGCGGTATCAATTACCTGTACCCTGAAATCGGTGAATACCTGGTCCGTATTCTCAATTTCATGGGTGTTCATGTGACCCTCACCGATGAACAGGGGTGCTGCGGGCTTCCCGCCCTGTCCGCCGGTGCGGGAGATGCGGTGGAAACCCTTGCCGAAAGGAATTTAAAGGCGCTTAAAATTCACGCCTTTGACGCTGTGCTTACGGCTTGCGCGTCCTGCTACGGCGCCCTGGCCGGGATTTACCCTACGCTTGGGTCAGGCTATCAGCCTTTTGCCGAAAAAACCCGGGACGTCATGGATTTTTTGATGGATATGAACCTGGCAGGCAGGTTGGCATCTCTTCCCCGATCAGAGGACCGGATTAAGGTCACCTACCACGATCCCTGTCATCTTAGAAATCACGACCTGACCCGGGCCCCCAGGCAACTGCTCGCCGCATTACCCCAGGTCGATTATGTTGAGATGACCGATGCGGCAACCTGCTGCGGTCTGGGGGGTACCTTTTCCGTACACCATTATGAAACCAGTCAAAAGATCGGCAGTCAAAAGGCGAAGCATATTGCCCAAAGCGGGGCCGAAATTGTGGCAACGGCCTGTCCGGGATGCATAATTCAACTCCAGGACAGCCTTAACCGCGAAAATATTCCTGCCAGGGCAGCCCACCTTCTAGAACTGGTCTGCCAGGCACTGCCCGTCAAATAACGCTGTGTTTGAACGAAAAGTCACCCACCTGCGGCGTTGCATAAAAATTCACAATTCTCACAACCACGAGGTTGTTCCAGATTTGATTCGATCAACTATCAGCAAAAGGGCCGTCCAGTCGGACGACCCTTTGATATGCAAAAGTAAGCCAGATTTATTTGCCGATACGTTCAAGGGCGGCTTCAAAGACCGGCGCTGCGGGTTTACCATCTGTGGT
>DATFIL010000423.1:0-14184 GCA_035270145.1 Desulfobacter sp.
TGGTTTTTCGTTCATTCACGCACGAACTCAACCAATGCGTATCGGTTATTTTACAATCTAAATCGGCCCTTGTCAAACCAAGGTGTTTTGAATTTTAACCCGTTGTCTTGACAATCGGTTTTTTGCGACAATTATTAATTAAAAAAATTTAATTTTAACCGTTAATCCCTTAGGAGTTATAATGTCAGAGAAAGAAACCAGACAATTTAAAACCGAAGTGCAACAGCTGTTGCATCTGATTATCCACTCTCTTTATTCCAATCAAGAAATTTTTATCCGGGAGTTGATTTCCAACGCCTCGGACGCCATTGACAAAGCCAGGTTCAAGGAACAGACAGAACCGGACCTGACTGGCGATGACAATGATTATCATATCCGCCTGGCTGTGGACAAGGAAGCCAAGACCTTCACCATTACGGATAACGGTATCGGCATGACCTTTGACGAGGTCAATGACAATATCGGCACCATTGCCCAGTCCGGCACCGCCGCCTTTATGGAGGCCCTGGAAAAAACAAAAAATGAAGCAGGCCTGTCCCCGGAGCTCATTGGCCAATTTGGCGTGGGCTTTTATTCTGCGTTTATCGTGGCAGACAAGGTGCGCCTGGACACCAAAGCCCCGGGCCAGGAAAAGGGTGTAAGGTGGGAATCTGACGGCCAGGGTGAATATACCCTTGAAGAAATTGATAAGGAAGATCGGGGTACGCAGATCACCCTGTTCCTTAAAGAGCCGGAAGAGGGGGACCAGGATTTCACCGAAGAGTACATCATCCGCAACATCGTTAAAAAGCATTCCGACTTTGTTACCTACCCCATCATCATGAACGTGGAAACCAGCGAGCCCATCCCTGAAAATGAGATCATCAAAGATAAGGACGGCAAGCCCATCGGGGAGACCTACCGGAACGTTAGAAAAGATGAGACGCTGAACTCCATGAAGGCCATCTGGGCCAAGGCCAAGGAGGATGTTACCGAAGATGAACACAAGGAATTTTATAAACACATCTCCCATAACTGGGATGACCCTATTGAAATTATTCACAAAAAGTTTGAAGGGGTGACCGAGTATGATGTGCTGATGTATATTCCCTCCAAAGCCCCCTTTGACATGTTCCGGCCGGAACGTAAAAACGGCATGCAGCTTTACTGCAAACGGGTTTTCATCATGGATGACTGTAAGGAGCTTTTGCCCGAGTACCTGGGTTTTGTCCAGGGCGTTGTGGATGCACCGGACTTGAATCTTAATGTCAGCCGCGAGATTCTGCAGGAAGACCGCCTGGTCAGAAATATCCGCAAGAATCTGGTCAAACAGATTTTTTCCGTGCTCGAAGGCATGGAAGATGAAAAATACATTGAATTCTACGAGGAGTTCGGTCAGGCTCTTAAGGCCGGTATCCCCACGGATTACGACAACAAGGAACGGCTGGCATCTCTTCTGCGTTACAAAACCACCAAGTCCGGTGACAAATATGTGACCCTTGACCAGTACATTGAAAACATGAAAGAGGACCAGAAAGAAATTTACTACATCACGGGTGAAAATCTGGCCTCTCTTATCAATTCCCCGCTGCTTGAGGCGCTCAAAGAAAAGGACTACGAAGTCCTTCTTATGGTGGACCCCATTGATGAATGGGTGACCCAGTCCCTGCCCGAGTACAAGGAAAAGAAACTGAAAAGCGCTGAAAAAGGCGACCTTGACCTGGAAAAGGTGGATGACGAAAAGAAAAACGAGTACTCCTCCCTGCTCTCTTTTCTTAAAGGCAAGCTGGAAAGCAAGGTCAAGGATGTGGTCGTCTCCAACCGGCTCAAAAATTCTGTTTCCTGCCTGACAGGTGATGAGTTTGCCATGAGCGCTTATATGGAAAAAATTCTGAAAGCCTCGGGCCAGAAAGCCCCGGATCAGAAACGCGCTCTGGAAGTTAATGTCAACCATCCGGTCATGGAAAAGATTAAATCCGTATTTGAATCCGATACCACAAACCCCGTGCTTACGGACTACTGCGACCTGCTTTATGATATTGCCGTGATTTCCGAAGGCGGCAAGCTTGATAATCCGTCACGGTTTTCCACCCTTGTGGGAGATCTGATGGCAAAATCCATATGAAAATCTACCTTGAAAGCCTGGGTTGTTCCAGAAACCAGGTGGACAGCGAGATGATGCTTGGCCGGCTGATTACAGCCGGCCATCAGATCATAACAGACCCGGTTCAGGCTGAAACCATCATCATAAATACCTGCGGGTTTATCTCAACCGCCTCCCAGGAGGCGGTTGATGTTATTTTGGAGATGGCGGAATTTAAAACCACCGGCAAGTGCCGGCGCTTGGTTGTCACCGGCTGTCTTGTCCAGCGGTATAAAGATGATCCGGATCTTTTGAACAGTCTGCCGGAAGTGGATGCTTTTTTAGGCACCGCAGCCTGTGATCATATCGTAAAAGCCGTGGAAAATGCCGGCAAGGAGCCATTTACGCTGTTTCCCGATCCCGGCACCCGGCCGGTGGACATCCCTGTGCAGGCCCGGGAACTTCTTTGTGAAAAAACCGCCTACATTAAAGCCTCCGAAGGGTGCAGCCGCCATTGCACCTATTGCATTATTCCCAATCTGCGGGGACGCCAGCGTTCCCGGCCTGTAGAGCTGATCTGCAAGGAGGCTTCCGCCCTTCTGGATAAGGGGGTTAAAGAGATCATCCTCACAGCGGAAAACACCACGGATTACGGCCTGGACCTGGACGGACCGGCCTTTCATACGGTGCTTGAAAAAACGGCAAAAAAGATGGCTCAAAAAGATCCATCCGCCTGGCTTCGGTTCCTGTATACCCACCCGTGTACCCTTGATGAACGGGTCATTGAAGCGGTGCAACGCCATGCCAACATCTGTTCATACTATGATGTGCCCATCCAGCATGCCCATGATAAGGTCCTGAAACGCATGGGCCGGCCCTACACCCGGCAGGACCTTGCCCGGCTTTTTTCCGATATCCGCCGCCTGGACCCGGACGCCGCGTTAAGAACCACTGTCATTGTGGGCTTCCCCGGTGAAACAGATCAGCAGTTCAAAAGCCTTTTGACATTTATACAGGAGGTGGAATTTGATCACCTGGGCGTATTCACCTATTCCGACTCCCAGGATCTGCCCGCCCACAAGTTAAGCGATCATATTCCTGAAGACCTGGCAGAACTGCGGCATGACACCATCATGGCGGCCCAGGCAAAAATTTCCGAAAAACGCAACGCCCGGCATGTGGGCCGTGTCTATCCGGTTCTTGTGGAAGAAAATCCCGAAGACGGCGTATACATCGGCAGGACCCCGTTCCAGGCCCCGGAAGTGGACGGGGTAACATTTATTTATTCGGATGGACTGGACACAGGCCGTCTGGTTCAGGTAAAAATAACCGATGCGTTTGAATATGATATTGCCGGGGAGATGATGTGACAAACGATATAAAAAAAGAGATTATGGCGCTGGCCGGCCCAGACCTTTCGCTGGTGGAGCAGGCCCTTGAAGCGAATTTGACCCCTAATCTGGACCTGGTCAGGCAGGTGGCAGGCCATCTGCTGTTTGCCGGCGGTAAACGGCTGCGGCCGCTGCTCATGATCCATGCCGCCCGCATGTGCGGGTTTCAGACCGGTCAGGAAATTGAATTTTCCACTATTTTTGAATATCTTCATGCCGCCACCCTGCTCCATGATGATGTGGTGGACGGTTCTGATACACGCCGGGGCAAACCATGCGCCCACACCCTGTGGGATGCGCCCGCCGTGGTGCTCACAGGGGATTTTCTTCTCGCCACAGCGCTTGTTATTGCTGCACGAACAAAATCCCCCCGGGTCATTGAAGTGATCGCTCAAATTACAGCAGACATGTCCCAGGGCGAAATTTTTCAGATGGAAAAAAAGGGCAACCCGGACCTCACGGAAGATGAGTACAATGAAATCATAGAACGCAAGACAGCCGTTCTGATCCAGGGGGCCTGTCGCACCGGTGCCATTGTGGCCAAGGCCGGCCAAAACCAGGAAACCGCCCTTAAAAATTACGGACGGCACCTGGGTATGGCTTTTCAGATGGCGGATGACCTGCTTGACTATACCGCCACCGCCGATCAGCTGGGCAAAAACCCCGGGGCGGATATGCGCGAAGGTAAGCTGACCTTGCCCCTGATTTACAGCCTTGGAAAGGCCGATGCCCGGGACCGCGAATGGATGCTGGCGGCCATGGCCCGGCCGCAGTTTGAGCCGGCAGCGTTTCAAGGCCTTAAAGAACGTCTGACCCGCCTGGGCGGCATTGAATATACAAACAACCGGGCCCTTGGCCATGTGCAGTCCGCCAGGAGCGCCCTGGATATTTTTCCTGAATCCGCTTCAAAACATTTGCTGGAATTGATTGCGGATTATTCGATCCTCAGAAAGGTATGACTATGGTTACCAAATCACGATTTTTATTGATCGCATTTATCATTGCGGTTTTTGTTTTTCCCTTGACCGGTGTAATGGCTGCCGGACAGGATCGTGTCTACATCACCACCGGCCAGCATAAAATAAGCGGTCAGGATACGTTAGGTGCCAAAAAGGCTGCAGTGAGAGAGGCCCTGGAAAAG
This sequence comes from Desulfobacter sp., assembly GCA_035270145.1. GTDB lineage: Bacteria > Desulfobacterota > Desulfobacteria > Desulfobacterales > Desulfobacteraceae > Desulfobacter. The sequence goes on from DATFIL010000423.1 coordinate 4,595, forward strand.
GCAGTTCAAAGTGCCTTTGCCTCTGTGGTATCCCAGCAAAAATTGGGCAAAAGTCTTGATTTTCTTTATGACCAGCTTCTTGTCCACGCCATGGATTTTGTGTCCACTTACCGGGTCATCAACGGCATGGTCCACAACGGGGCATATCTTGTGGGCGTGGAATCAAAGATCAGCCTGGAGCTTATGGAGAAACACCTGCATGATTCCGGCATCTTCAACCAGGACCGAAATAATCCAAAGATTCTTTTACTCATTGGAGAACAGGGACCGGAAGATACGCAGCCGCGGAGCTGGTGGTGGCAGCCGGAAGGTCAATCCTATACCTCCATCGCGGAAAAAAGCCTGAAAGCCGTGTTTGACCAGGCCCGCATCCCCTTGGTGGTGACAGGAAACAATTATCCTGACCCTGCTGCCTATCATGTTATATTTTCTGCCATGGACGACCAGGCCGCTGCCATGGCCATGGGGCAGGCCCTTGGGGCCGACATGGTCGTTTTTGGCATGGCATCGGCCCAGACGTCCGCTAACCGGATGGGAAATGAAAAAACCTTTGAGGCGGGTGTTTCATTTACGGTACTGGATATGGATTCCCAGAAAGAGGTGATCCATACCACGGCCACGGCCACGGCCAAAAGCATAAATTCCCAGGGCGCAGGCCAGGCACTGGCCCAGGCCGCCGATACGGCCGGGCAAACGTTGAAGGAAAAAATTCAAAGGTTCTGGGCCCAGACCATGAAAGAGAAAAGATCCTTTGATCTTTATGTGGAAGGAGACAATTTTCTGATCCGGTTCATTGCCCTGAAACGTCAGCTCAAAGATATCCGGGAAATTGAAGATATTTCGCCCCGGGAGCTTGGATCATCCCATGCCATTATGGAGGTTGCGTATAAAGGCACGCCTGCCCAGTTTGCCAATGCCGTGATGCTGAAAACCTTTGAAGATTTTGGAATTGAAGTGTCCATGGTCTCGGATGATGCGGTGAAAATAAGATTTGTGGCCTCTCCGGTCAACAACGCGGCCCCCCAGACGTCCAAGGATGGACCAAACATGAATGCCGCGCAGTCGGACAGCTCTTTTCAGGGGTCAGACAAGGGCCAAGGAATTGTTCAGGAAACATTGCAAGAATAGCTCCAATATTCTTGACATAACGTCAAGGGTCTGATAAAAAATAGCTAACGTTTAATGGCGCGTAACTCAGTTGGTAGAGTGCTACCTCGACACGGTAGAAGTCAGCGGTTCAAGTCCGCTCGTGCCAACCATAAAAATCAAGCACTTACGGGAAAATACGTAAGTGCTTTTTTAGTTTTTGCTACCATTTTGCTACCGGTTCGTTTTTCTGCTACCAAAATAATTAATTGAAAATAGCCTGTTCAAGTTTTATGGCTGCCGCCTGGTTGGTCGGTTTCATCAGGTGGGCATAAACATTTCTTTACGTTTCTCTCCCTGGCCACCGGAAGCATGACTGATCCTTTGCAGGGCCGCCCCGCTCCCCTGGGTAAATATGGAGCGGGTTTTTTATTTTCAGGTTTCTCGATTCTTGGATAAAAAGCCGGTTTTTTTTATGCGTCCCTAATTATCTCCGCACCCCAAGATTCTATATATAGCAGCCACAATATACGGAAGTTCTATATATAGTATATCGAAAACTAAAATTTGACATATCGAGTTCTGGTTACTATAAATCATCATAGGTTAACCTCTATTATTATGGTATTCTCATAAGAATTGCGCTATGCTGAATGAAAAAACCTAATATTGTAAATATCGAAAAAATTATCCCAGATGCTTATCATGGAACATCAGCCAAAAATGCAAAAAATATTTGCCAGGAAGGTTTTAGGCCGAGTGAAGGGGAGCAATATTTAGGAGATGGCGTTTATTTTTACGAAGCTGCCATGTCACATGCAGAAAATTGGGCTAGAAAACAATTTAAAGGTGAGCCCATTGGTGTTCTTAAATCGACAATAAATTTGGGGCGCTGCCTTGATTTGCACGTAAAAGAACATCAAGAATTAGCTAATTTTGTAGCTGAAAAATTAAGAAAACGGGGGAAATGGGCTATTACAGACGCAGTCGTCATTAATTTTATAGCTTCTAATTTCCTTCCGATTGATTCAGTAAAAGCTACATATGTTAGCTCAAAGACGACAAAAAGGGTATTTGATGGCTCTCGATTTTATAGCCATTCAAGGTTAATTATATGTGTTCGAAACCTGAAGAATATATTGAAAGTGTCATTAGTCTGTACGAGCTTATAAAGGATAGTGAGGTGTATATTATGACAACATGGTTTGATAATTTAAAAAATGAGATTGAAACATTTTTTGATAAAGCCACAGATGAAGAGATTGAAAAGGCTTTAGATAAGGCAAATTATTCATTTTATAAAAATGTTTATACTCCTATTCTTGAAATGAATCAACAAGATGGCTTTGACTTTATCTATACACAAATTATCAGTGTTGATTTAAAAAACCAATCATCAGGTAATACTTCCTGGAATAAGGAGTTTAATTGTAATCAGTTCTGCAGGGCTGATGAAAGTTCATTCGAATACAGTACAGCTGCATAGGTATTAATTTAAAATGACTGAGAATGCTAAATATATTAAGCTCCATTCTATCCAACTATCTAAAGTAGGTGTTTTGGAATTGTTTATTCGGTCAAATCAGCCGCCTGACGGATCGGTTGGAATTGAGGTTCTTGATATTCCATTTTCGGTTGGCCACACTGAGTTCGATGAGGAAAACCGTCAAATTGCTGTTATGATTAAAGTCGATATTGGAACCAATGATGATGATAAAGAAGTTAAACATCCATACTCTTTAAAAGTTGAAATTATTGGAGAATTTGAGGTGGGAGAGGACTTTGCAATTGAGCACCTTGATAATTGGGCTCGTAGAAATGCTCCATTGATTTTGATGCCATATTTGAGAGAGCATGTTTATGCATTAACTTCAAAATGTGGATTTAAACCTCTTATTCTCCCATTAGTTGAGGTTCCAACACTTACAACCAACTGCCAATCTTAATAATCATTTCTAACACTACAGCGACACTTCCGAAATTGCCCCTGGCGATGGAGCATTTTATAACTCCACATCAGCGAAAATGTGGTGATTTCCCACCCCTTTTTGTGTGAAAAAAGTACAAGTGTCGCTGTAGTGTTAAGCAATTAAAGTCTGTTGACCCAACAAATTATAAAAATCATCCGAAAACAAAGCTGTTAGCCAAGGTCACAAAAGTAACAAGAGAAAGAATTCTTCAAAATCCGCAAGATCCACAATTCAATCTTGGTAACACGTTAGGTAAAGAATACCGGGAGTACAAAAGGGCAAAATCTGGCTTGCCAACAAGATACAGGCTATTTTTTAGATTCAATAGCGTTGCACACCATATTGTAATTTTATGGATGAATGATCAATTCACCTTGCGCAAAGCTGGCAGCAAGAAAGATGTTTATCAAACATTCTTGCGAATGATTAGAAATGGGAAAGTTCCTCAGCGTTGGTCAACACTGGTGGAAGAGTCCAAGAAAAAATAGACTACCTGAAACTTGTGCCCAAAATGTGCCCGGTTTAATAAAAAATAGTAAAAAGTTCTATGACTCTTATCCAATTTTCATAAAGGCAAACGCGGCCATAAATAAGCCTATCAGGACGCTTACAAAAATCATGGCCCAGATCTCCTCTGGCCTAAGTTTCCGGACTGCAGGGTATTTTGCTGCCATGACGCCAAGAAAAACGATGACAATAAAAGGCAGGGCCGGCAGGTACAGGTTCATGGATCTTGCCGCCACAATAGAGAGGATCAGGCCAATGCCTGCCACGGGGAAAAATGCCCGGGATTTATTTTGCGCCTGTGTTGATCCGGCAAGGCTGAATAGATTGTCGTTCATGCTGAACCGAAGCGCGCCTGCGGACAGCAGGGCCACCACGACCCAGTCGGTGATGCCGAACACGGGCATAAAATAATCATTGCCGGGCATGGGCATTTTGACCAGGAAAAAATCCACCAGGGGCACCGGGCCGGTCATGCCCTCCCGGTAATAGTCGGAAATATTTTCTGCAAAGGTGCGGGTGGGGCCTGAAAAAACACTGAATATGTCGGACAGGGCTACGACCACGCCAATGGGAATAAATTCAGAGGGGCGCTTCATGGGGATGACCAGCCAGTGGCCTGCCACACAGGCTAAAAGCACCAGGGTTGTTGTGGACAGGGCCGTAATGATATTGCTTTTCAGGCCTGCCTGGCCCTCCGGCAGACAGAGAATTATAAAGATCAGCGTCAAAATCCCTATCCAGGATAGACGTCGGCCTGTGTTTGTGCCAATGGCCGGTTCAATCCGTCTTTGATAAATCCGGGTCATCCATGCCAGGCAGGCAATGAGCCCCACAATAACAATATAATCAAATCCGGCCCGAAACGCTTCAGGCAATATTCGTCCCAGGGTCTGGAATCCAAGTGTTCCCAGCCCCCAGACCAGATATATGCGGATTACAGGCTTAATGATTATTCGTATCCGCGGCCGCACTGCCGATCCCGAGAAGATCGGCGATATTGGCAGACGGGTCAATTTCAGGTTCAATCTGTGGGGTTGCACAGGTCAAAAGGGTGGCGACACCGGGACCATGACCGGCCAGCAGACAGTCAGAGTGCACCACAATGCCGATGCTGACCGCCCCCTGGACATAGGCCCTGCCATAGGAATTATCATGGTCCATCAGGGCCACAAAATCCCCGAATCTGATCTTATCCAGATTGTATTTTTTTACGGTTTCGGGATCTGATGTCATGACATCATAATCACCTGCCCCCACATGGGCCCGTCCAACACCTGATCCCATGCAGGGCGCAGGTACGATGGTGGTCACCGGCACCTGGAGGACCCCTGCACCGGTTTCAATAATATTCATTTTTTCCAGCAGGTCCGGGTCCAGGTTGAACAGTTTAATTCCGGGATAGTCGGTCAGGGCCAGGCCCTGGCCTTTGGCCCAGATCAGAATTTTGTCGTCATAGCTCATCTTTTCCTTGGTTGTCCGGGGGAATTCCACAATCACATGTTCAGAGCCGCCATGATGGCCCATGACCACACCGGTTTTTCCCTGGGCGTCCCCGGAAATAATTTTAGCCTGGTTGCCCACACAGGAGAACAGCTGCAGGGTGCTGTTGGGAAACTCATTGGGTTTTTCCATGTTGGCCGTGCAGGATACCCCGGGTTCAATATGGTCGCCGGCCAGGCCGAATGCCGGGTCCCCGGCCTGGACATTAATGGTGATGCCGCCGATGCCGGGCAGAAGAAAAGGATTTCCTTTATGGTCCACTTTCCAGCCGGCCCCTGCCCGGGGCATGCCGGGTTTGCAGGCCAGCAACATTTCAACTACTTTATCTTTATTTGTTTTTAGCATGGATGATCCTTATTTTTTTAATTTAATGAGAAACGGGATTGCCGTGAAACCGACCATAGCCGAGATGATAAACATCATATTCATTCCGAATACATCAGCAAGGGCCCCCGCCGCCACAACGGCCAGGGCTCTTACGGCAAAGGAGATCATCATGAAAAGACCGTTGGCGGCGGCGGGGCTTTTCTTGGCATTCTCCTGTATCAGGGCCAGCATTACAGGGGTCGTTGACAATACGGTGAAGCCTGTTATCAGAAGTGAAAGGATCTGGATTACACCTGTGGTTTTGGCAAACAATAAGATGGTTACAGGGGCGACGGTCAAGGCCCAGAACAGCACACGTCTCCGTCCCAGGCGGTCGGACAGGGTACCTGCGGAAAGGATGCCGGCAACGCCTGTGGCCTCATACAGGGTCAGTGCCGTACCCCCCAGCCATAAAGAGCCCGTGGCCTGTTCCACATACACCGTTAAAAACATGCCCATGGAGCCGTGCATCATGGCCCGGGCCACAAGAACCCCTGCCAGGGGATTGAGCACATGACGCACCTCTTTGTAAGCCTGGGCTAAAGATCCCCGCCGCTTTGCTTTTGTCGACGCCTGGGTGGGCTCCAGGGTTATGAACAGCAGCACCGAGGTGGCCAGGGCCAGCACCACGACAAAATGGAAATGGGCCAGTCCCAGAACAGATACCCCAGCCACGGCAACGATGGGCCCCAATGTTCTTGAAAGCTCGCCGCCGGTCATGAAAAAACTCATGCCCCGGCCTTTGTAGTTGCCTGAATACCTTGCCACAGTTACCGGGGCAGGGACATGAAAAAGGGATACCGATATGCCGGCGATAAATACCAAAACCAGCAGCATACCATAGGAGGGGGCAATACCGATGACGCTCATGGGAATGGCGGTCAGGGTCGGGGCCAGGATCACCAGCCAGCGTGCCAGGCCTTTGTTGTCGGCAAACAGACCAATAAACGGGTTGGCCAGGGATGGGATCTGCATGACCGTGGATAAAAGACCGGCCTGGCTCAGGGTCAGAGAGAGCTTTTCAATGATCAGGGGCAGCAGGGGGGCCAGAAAGCTTGTGTAAAGATCATGGACAAAATGGGCAAATGCGATCATGGAGACCCTGGACGCTTGAAATTCGGAAGCCTGTAGTGCCGTGCTTTTATCTGATATCGGCATTTAAAGTCCAGCCTTTGCAACCAGGTCCATGGCTGCATGGGCGGTCATGTCACACTGCAATGGCGTGATGGAAATAAAATTTTCAAGCAGTGCACTGTTATCAGACCCTTCACCACATGGTTCCTTCTGCCCCATGCCGGCGTACCAGTAATATGTCAGATCCCTGGGGTTCATGCGGCGGTCAAACATATTGATCAGGTTGTTGTCTGCCTGGGACGTTACCTTTGTACCGGCGATCCGGTCAAAGGAAATGGCGGGGGCATTGATGTTCAGAAAAACGCCCGGGGGAAGATCCAGGGTCATGGCTTTCTCCAGAATGGAAGCGGCATAAGCTGCCATGCCGTGAAAGTCCATGGTATCACCGTACTGGATGGATACGGCAATGGCGGGAATTTTGTTAATGGCTGCTTCCCGGGCCGCGCCCACGGTTCCGGAGTAGTTGATGTTTAAACCGGTGTTGGATCCGGCATTGATTCCTGAAATCACAAGATCCGGGGTTTGGTCGCAGATATCAAACAGGGCCAGTTTGACGCAGTCGGCCGGGTTGCCGGCAACCGCATGGCCAAAGTCGTCGCGTCCCAAACGCACTTTCTGGTGTTTCAGCGGCGTGTGCAGGGTGATGCCATGGCCCACGGCACTTTTCTCCCTGTCCGGGGCGGCCAAAGTCACTTCATGGTCTGATTTTAAGGCATTGAACAAAGCCCGGATGCCCGGAGCCTGGTAGCCGTCGTCGTTTGTTACTAATATTTTCATATTTTTTTTCCTGTTACAGATTTGCGTGCCTAAAAAATTTTTACGCTTATGTTGATAAAACATAAAAGGGGAGTCAACTGCAATAAAAATTGACAAAAAAGGCTTCACCCTTATATATTATAAATTGATTAGCGTATAAACAATAAAAACAGGCAAAATAATTTATGGGAAGAAAAAGCATATCTCATATCAGAAAACCTGAAATACTGAAACATACCTACAAGGTTGTGGAAGAAGAAGGCTTCAAGGGTATGACCATCGGTAAAATCGCAAAACGCATGGGCGTTAATTCAGGTCTGCTTATTCATTATTTCAAGAGCAAAGAAGGTCTGATCATGGAGATGGTAGATTTCCTCTATGAAATGTCCATGAACAATTATCTCAAGGAGTTGGATACACTTACCAGCTCCAGGGAGCGCATGGAGACCCTGCTTGAAATTCTTTTTGACGCAGGCGGCACCTGGCCCCAGAGAGATGCGGTGTTCTGGTCTTGCTATGCCATGGGATTCAGGGATGAAAAAATCAGGGAAAGAATCCAGGGTATGATGCTTAAATTCATTGAATTCGGCATTGAAGAGATCGCAGGCTGGGAAGAGACAGGCCTTGCCAGTGTGGAAAATAAGAAGAGAGCCTCCGCCAAAATTTTTGCCCTGTCAGAGGGCTTCGGTATTGTGAAAAATTCACTGGATGATCCGGAGCTTATTAAGGAGGTTGCCGAATTTTTTAAAGACACAACCTTGAAAATCTTAAATTCCAAATCAACATCAAATCAAGTACAGCCCTGAATACCGCCCTGCTTTGCTGTTCCCGGCAAAGCTGTTTTACATCTTTTTCAACTTCTATAAAATCAGCGCCACAGACAGTGAAATAAAGGAGAGTAATGTTGATATCATCACTGCTGTGGATGCCAGTTCCACATCTGAATTCAGCTGGGCTGACAATACGGCAATCGCCGTGGAAGTAGGCAGGCTAAAATAAATCATGCCTGTTTTGAATGCTGTATCAGACACGGAAAATAGTGTCAGCATAATATAGCCTGTGACCGGAATGATAAACAGTTTGATGGCCGCAGCCGCCAGGGCATTGGACCAATGCCTTGAAATGCCTGCAAAACTGAGGGTGCCGCCCATGGAAATCAGGGCAAGAGGCAGCGTCATGGAGGCCACCAGGGCAAGAAAATTATTGATAAATGCGGGCAGACGATATCCGGAACCGGATAAAAGCAAGCCCAGGGCACATCCAATGATCAGTGGATTAAAGATCAGTGCCCGCAATAAAAGCCATAGGCGTTGACCCACGGACGGGGTGCGGCCGGAATGCCAGATCAACACGGAAACCGAAAGCACATTGATGACAGGAATCAGGATTCCGATAAGGATGCTGAAAAGCCTTACGCCCTCTTCTCCCAGAACGGTAAGGACGGTTGCCATGCCGATATAGGTATTGAATCGGAACGAGGCCTGGAAAAACGATCCAGCCGACTTGTCCGGCATTTTTGTTTTGCGTATGTAAAAATAAGAGAACAGCGAAGCCAGGAATACAGTCACAAGTACGACCAGAATAAGCTCGACTCCGGATGTGTCCGTACCGGTAGACTTGGCTGTTTTCCAGAAAAGCATAACCGGAAAAAAAATATAGTACACCAGTTTATCAAGGGTGTTTAAAAATTCATCCGAGGTCATGCCCTGGCGCTTAAGCATATAACCCAATGCCATCATAGCCAGCAGGGGGAACAGGGTGTTGATTATTATCATTTCAGAATAGCCTTTATTAAGCTTAAACTTGATTTATCCAGCCGAAATCCATATACAAAACAAATGACTGTCGCTACGTTACCGAATCCATCAACATGAATGTACCATGAAACATATTTTTGAAAAGATAAAAAAATCCGGCTCCCTGCCCCAGCTGCCCCAGGTCATGCTGCAGTTGATCCGGGCCTGCGGCCGAGAAAAGACAGATATTGACGAAGTCACGCAAATCATCTGCCGGGATGCGGCCCTTACGGCAAAACTGCTGGCCATCATTGCCTCTCCCCATGTGAACCTGGCAAAACAGGTTACCACCATCAAATCAGCAGTGGTCTATCTGGGAATGGATACGGTGCGGAATATCGCCATCAGCTCTTCGGCCATGCAGTTTTTTAAATTCCCCAACGTCACAGACAATTTCAACATCAACAGATTCTGGTATCATTCTTACAAATGCGCGGTGCTGGCCCAGCGCATCGCCCTTGAAGAAAATCAGGTC
>DATFIL010000424.1:0-3536 GCA_035270145.1 Desulfobacter sp.
AAGCTTAAAACAGCCATGGACAGGTCCAAAACAGCCATGGATCCGGTCCTAACCAAACTCAATGATTATGTGCTTTACCTTAAGCATAATTTGAATGCCAAGGCTGTCGGTGCTTTAGGCCGGGAAGTCGTTTCCATAGAAGGAGATGTGGACCGTCTGATCCGGGAGATGGGAGCGTCCATTCAGGAAGCGGATCAATTTATCAAGAATTTTTAGAGGAACCATTTGTGAAAGTTGAATGTGTTAGGTAGTAATCAATACACCTTTACAACATTTGTTCTGCGGGCGTTCATTTTTTTATACTTTTTTTTTGTAAATTGATCCAGATCAAGGTTTTTTGCGTTTTTTTGAGCGTATATTGTACCTGCAACGTAAGAAATTATTCAGCAGTTAATTAATAAAAAGGAGGTCTGTATATGTTTTGTTTTCAATGTCAGGAAACCGCTAAAAATCAGGGCTGTACCATTAATGGTATGTGTGGGAAAAAGGGCAGCACGGCAAATCTTCAGGATTTGTTGATTTATAATTTAAAAGGGATTGCCGTCCTTGCCCAAAAAGCAAAAACGGCAGGTCTGGATGTCCCAACGGCCAATGGGAAATTTATCGCCGAAGGGCTGTTTACGACGATTACAAATGCCAATTTTAATGATGAAGACATTAAAACCTGGATTATCCGTGCCCAGGCAGTTAAAAAGGAATTGTTCGATAGTGTTAAAGATAAGGTCGGGTCGGATCTTCATGATTGTGCGACGTGGTTTTCTGACGATAGTTCAGCATTTCAAGCCAAAGCAGAAACCGTTGGTGTTCTTTCAACTGAAAATGAAGATGTCAGATCCCTCAGGGAGCTTCTGGTCATCGGCCTGAAAGGTATTTGCGCATACGCCGATCATGCCGCTGTTCTCGGCGTCACTAAAGATGAGATCTGGAATTTTATCTATGAGGCATTAACTTCCACCACCCAGGACCTGAGTGTTGATGATATGGTCGCTATGGTCATGAAAGCCGGAGAAATGTCTGTGAGCACAATGGCGGCTTTGGACCAGGCCAATACCCAGGCCTATGGCAACCCGGAGATAACAGAAGTCAATCTCGGTGTGGGTACAAACCCCGGCATTTTGATTTCCGGCCACGACCTGAAAGACATGGAAGAGTTGCTGGTGCAGACAAAAGGTACGGGCGTTGATGTGTATACCCATGGGGAAATGCTGCCTGCCAATTATTATCCTGCATTTAAAAAATACGATCACCTGAAAGGCAATTACGGTGGCTCCTGGTGGCACCAGAATGAAGATTTCGAAACCTTTAACGGCCCCATCCTGATGACCACCAACTGCATTATCCCCATTAAAAAGAAAAATACATACCAGGATAAGGTTTTCACGACTGGTGTTGTTTCCTATCCAGGCACAACGCATATTCCGGACAGAACAGCGGGTGGTGCCAAAGATTTTTCAAAGATTATTGAACTGGCAAAAACTTGTCCGTCTCCCACAGAGATAGAAACCGGTACAATTGTTGGCGGATTTGCACACAATCAGGTGCTGGCCCTGGCGGATAAGGTTGTAGACGCAATTAAATCCGGTGCGATTAAACGTTTCATCGTCATGGCCGGATGTGATGGCCGCCAGAAAGACAGAACATATTTCACCGAAGTTGCTGAAAAATTACCCAAAGATACTGTGATCCTCACTGCCGGGTGTGCAAAATACAGGTATAATAAACTGGATTTGGGCGACATCGGGGGAATTCCAAGAGTGCTGGACGCAGGACAGTGCAACGATTCTTACTCACTGGCTGTGATTGCCATGAAACTGCGAGATGCATTTGGGCTGGATCACATTAATGATCTGCCGATTTCCTTTGATATCGCTTGGTATGAACAAAAAGCCGTGGCTGTTCTGTTGGCACTGCTGCACCTGGGTGTTAAGGGGCTTCGGTTAGGTCCCACGCTGCCCGCTTTTGTTTCGCCGGCAGTGTTGAATGTACTGGTTGAAAATTTTGATATAAAGCCCATTGGTGACGCTGAAGCAGATATTAACGCAATGATGGCCGGCAATTAGAAAATACAGGGCCGCCCTGTTTGCAATCCCGGAAAAAAGGCGTATAAAAACCTCAAATATTTTTAACCTTTTTTAACTGAGGAATGAGTCCGAAATAATTTAAACCTTGGAGCGCGGGCGTCTCGCCCGCGTTCCCGGATATAGCAAAGTGGGCAAGCTATTGAAGACCCGTTCCTTAACAGGCCGGGGTGACTAATGGACATCATTTCAACCATCATACCAATATTTATTATTATTTTCCTGGGTATATTTGCCCGGCATAAAGGGTTTTTATCCCAGGATTTTTTACACCAGGCCAATCGCCTTGTATATTTCATTGCCATCCCGGCCATGATTTTCAGCGCCATTGCCAACTCTTCTTTAAACACTCAGTTTCATCCGGGGGTGCTCCTGGTTACGCTTGCAACCGTATGTCTTATTGTGCCGGTTGCCTGGTTTGCGGCACGCCTGGTAAACATCTCACACGCATCAAAGGGGTCCTTTATCCAGAGTGTCTTTCATGGCAATCTGGGGTATATCGGCCTTGCCGTGGCCTTTTATTACCTGGGGCACGAGGGCCTTGTCAAGGCAGCCATTATTGCAGGTTTTGTCATGATCCTGCAAAATATCCTGGCTGTGGCAGTGCTACAGTTTTACAGCCGGGATGCCGGCAGCAGAACAAGTCCGGCCGCAACCCTGGGCGCTACCATGACCAATCCTGTGATTCTGTCAGCCCTGACAGGTATTGTTTATTCCCTTTTAGGACTGCCCATGCCGGTGATCCTGGATCGGTCGCTTAGCATCCTTAAGGGGATGGCGTTGCCCATGGCGCTGCTGGTGATCGGGGCTTCTCTTTCCTTTGAAAAGATCAGGCTGGTCTTTGCTGCGGTGGTGATGACTTCGGTGTTGAAGCTTCTGGTGATGCCGGCCATGGGATTCGCCTTGTTTAAACTGTTTGGGTTTTCTGCGTTGGATTTTATTCCGGGCTTGATTATTCTTGCTGCGCCTTCGGCTACTCTGGTCTATATCATGGCAGAACAGATCGGCGGGGACCCGGATTTTGCCGTGGCCGCCATTTCTATTTCTACGCTTGTGTCCGGGCTTACTTACGGGATATGGCTCAGCGTGGGATAAGTTCCATGGGCTTAAGCTGATTCTTTTTGCAGGGCCTGGGTCATTTTTTCGATTGAGACCGGTTTTTGAAGAAAACAGGTGATGCCAAGGTCTGCAGCGCCCTGTTCATAAAATGCGGCAAGGAAACCCCTGAGTCTTTAGCTCAGGGGAGGAATGCCGCCCTCCTTATAATAATTTAGTAGCCCAGGCACCCGACCTTAACGCGTCGTATTGTAGGAATAGCCGTCAGATGCGTGAAGCCGCCTGCAGTATTTCCAGCTAATGCCCTGTACTGTTTTGTCCACTGTTTTAATGTTAAACGATCCGCTTTTTCTGACAGCGACACGCCCGATGTACGTTCCAACCTTTTTGCCGGAAGTGACA
>DATFIL010000425.1:0-7158 GCA_035270145.1 Desulfobacter sp.
TTATTGCAAATGGTCAGGGCTTTTTTTTTCGAAATAAACTGATTATTTAAATCAGGGCTTCTTCTAAGACCCTGCGATTGAACTGGAGCCAGGAAAGTTCCCTGTTGATATAACGAGAAGTTGAGGAACTTTCAAATCTGATTTTGTTACGAAAGCAGGCTGAAAAGGCTCTTGAAAAAGCCCGCGATAAGCTTGAAGACAAAGTAAAAGCTTGCCCACACCCTACCGCTACCGCGTTGAACGCCTATCCGTTTTTGTGTAAACCGATGTAATGTGTAAACCTTGCCGGTAAAGGTGTTTACTTCTTTTGTTATTGGAGACCGTCAGTTGGATATTGAAATTTATGCGTTAATCCTGCACAATACCCCCCCATGATTTCCACAGACTACATTGAGGTGGCTGTTACCCTGCCCGTGAACCAGACGTTTGTTTACGGAATTGCCGATGAGTTCCGGGCTGATGCTTGTCCTGGTATGCGGGTACTGGTGCCCTTGGGGCGGCGCAGGGTCACCGGTTATATCCTGGCGGAGAAAAAGGAAAGCGGGCCATATAAGACCAAAGATGTGCTGGATCTGCTGGATGATCACCCCCTGTTTCCCGAATCTGACATTGCTTTTTTCAAATGGGTGGCCGGCTATTATATCTATCCTATAGGAGACACCATTAAAGCGGCCCTGCCTGCCGGCCTGGATTGCATGGATGTCTCCTGTGCGTTTGTCACGGTTAAGGGTGCACAAGCCCTTGAAGCCGGGGTTTTGCCCCATGAAGAGGCCGGAGTTCTGGGTTTGGCCGCTGCAAAGGACGGGATCTCTTTAAAATCCCTTTCCCGCCGGGACCCTGGCGGGGCAGCTGTTTTGCGTCGGCTTGAAAAAAAAGACCTGGTGCAGATCTCCGCCGTGCTTAAAAAAGAAACCGCCGGGATTAAAACCGAAAAATTTATTTCCCTGCCTGGGCAAACGCCGAGCCGGCAGATCCGGATGTCAGCCAAACGTCAAAAGATTCTTTCCATTGTCCGGGAGGCAGGGGAGGTTTCATTGACCAGCCTTAAGCGGCATGTGCCTACAGCACCGAATCTGATCAAACCCCTGGCCCAGGCTGGGTGGCTGACCGTGGTCAGCCGCCGGGTGTTCAGAGATCCTTTAGGGGAGCCGGTAACACCGGATACCCCACCTGAACTTACCGATGAACAGAGCGCTGTTGTAAAAGAGATCCAGGGGCGCGCAGACGTGTTTTCCCCCTGCCTGCTGGTGGGCGTGACCGGATCCGGCAAGACCGAAGTTTATATGCGCCTGGTGGCGGATGCCGTGGAAAAGGGCAGGGGGGCCATTGTACTGGTGCCGGAAATTGCCCTGATTTCCCAGACTGAACGGCGTTTCAGAGCAAGATTTGGTGAGAAAATTGCGGTCATCCACTCCATGCTTTCCCAGGGAGAGCGCCTGGACCAGTGGCGGAAAATCAGCCTTGGCAAGGTCAATATCGTCATTGGTGCCCGATCTGCGATTTTTGCGCCGATCCGGGAAATCGGCATCATCATTGTGGATGAGGAACATGATTATTCCTATAAACAAGAATCGGGTCTGCGCCATAATGCCCGGGACCTTGCCGTGGTCCGGGCGAAAATGCATAACTGTCCTGTGGTGTTAGGCTCGGCCACGCCATCGGTGCAGTCCTGCCGTAATGTGGTATCGGAAAAATTTTTTAAACTGGAACTGACCCGGCGGGTGAATAACCAGACGTTGCCTGAAATTAGCCTGGTGGATATGAAAAAATACCAGGGAACCTGGGGCACAGACAGTATCATTACCCCAGAGCTCGGCCGTGGCATCCGTTCCTGCCTTGAAAAGGGAAATCAGGCCTTGATCTTTCTAAATCGCCGGGGGTTTTCCACCTTTCCGGTCTGTGCCTCCTGCGGCAAGACCCTGGGCTGTCCCCATTGTGATGTGACCATGACCCTTCACAAGGGCGAAGATCATTATAAGTGTCATTTGTGCGGTCATATTTTAACATCTGACATCCGGTGCCCGGACTGCGGCACCGGGAAAATCAGGAATTTGGGGTTTGGCACGGAAAAAATTGAATCCATGCTGAAAACCCTGTTTCCCGATGCCCGGGTGGCCCGGATGGACCAGGATTCCACGGCCAGAAAGGGCAGTACCCTATCTATTTTGCGTCAGATCCGCAACCGTACCGTGGATATTATTGTGGGCACCCAGATGTTGGCCAAGGGGCACGATTTTCCGGCCATTACCCTGGTGGGGGTAATCTGTGCGGATTTAAGTTTAAGTCTGCCCGATTTCAGGGCAAGTGAACGCACCTTCCAGCTGCTGGCCCAGGTGGCGGGCCGGGCCGGCCGGGGAGAGGAACCGGGCCGGGTGATCATGCAGACCTTTAATCCGGATCACTTCACTATTAAAGCTGCCCGCAACCAAGATTACCTTGAATTTTTCAATCAGGAAACCCCCTTTAGAAAGGCGTTGATGTATCCGCCGTTTTCCCGGATGATCCAGCTTAAGATTTCAGGAAAAAATGCAGATAAGACAAGGGACCATGCCCGGCTTGCCGCAGACCTCCTTGAACAGCTCAATACCCGGGAACCCAAAGCCCAGATTCTGGGACCCATTGAAGCGGCCATCCAGAGAATTTCGTCCCGGTACAGATGGCAGATTCTTATTAAATGTGTTTCATCGGTTAATCTCAGCCGGATGGTGTCTGCCATGGTCCGGGACCCGGTCATCCAGAAGGTGAAATCCGTCTCCGTTGTTATAGATGTGGATCCCTATTCCCTGCTTTAGGAATGAGTTCGAAATAACTTAAGCTGGGAGCGCGGGCGTCCCGCCCGCATGTCCGCGTTCCCGGATATAGCAAAATGGGCAAGTTTAGGATGGTGGCCCTGTGCCCCGGTGAATGTCGAGTTTGCGCATGCGCGAGGCAAAGGTTGAACGGTTGATGCCCGACGCCTTTGCCGCCCAGGTGATATTCCAGTTAAATTTTTCCATGAGCGCCCTGACATAAGCCTTTTCAAGATCCGGCCAGGTCATGGCTGAAATATCCCGCAGGTCTTGTGTCTCACTTGTTTGGGGATCTGAATCCATAGGATTTGTGTTTTGTGTGATCTCATTTGGAGTGGCTTTAAGGATATGTTCGGGCAAATCATCCGGTCTTATGACCTCGTCCTGGGTTGTAACCATTAAATACCGGATAAGATTTTCCAGTTCCCGGATATTACCCGGCCATGTATAGGCGACCAGATGGTGTATGGTTTCAGGGGCTATTTTTTTTTCGGAAATTTTTGCTTTTTTGCTTTCTATGTTTAAAAAATGCCGGGCCAGCAACGGAATGTCTTCCTTTCGTGCCCGCAATGGCGGCAGGTGGACCGGCAGTATGGACAAACGGTAATACAGGTCCTGTCTGAATCGGTTTTCCCGGATCATTCCAACAAGGTCCTTATTGGTGGCTGCAATGATTCTGACATTGATAAATTGGACCCGGTTGGAACCCAATGGTTTGATTTCGTTTTTCTGCAGCACCCGCAGAAGTCCGGCCTGGGTGCCCATGGGCATATCCCCGATTTCGTCCAGGAACACTGTGCCGCCGTCAGCCGCCTCAAACAATCCGGCCCGGTCCCGGGTTGCACCGGTAAACGCGCCTTTTTTATACCCGAACAATTCGCTTTCCAGAAGGGTTTCTGGAATGGCCGAACAGTTCTGGGCCAGGAAAGGATAATCCACTCTGGCACTGTTCCTGTGCAGTCGCTCGGCCACAAGTTCCTTGCCGGTGCCGCTTTCACCGGTTATCAGT
Source organism: Desulfobacter sp. (assembly GCA_035270145.1). Lineage (GTDB taxonomy): Bacteria > Desulfobacterota > Desulfobacteria > Desulfobacterales > Desulfobacteraceae > Desulfobacter. The sequence goes on from DATFIL010000425.1 coordinate 3,799, forward strand.
ACATTGAAGTCGGTGTCTGCATAGCTTTTGACAAGCTCCATGCTTGTGTGAAACGCTTTGCTCTGGCCGATAATGGTATTTTTCTTTTCAATTCTGGACAGGGTCGATGAAAGCCTGCGATTTTTTTTTTGTTCCTTGGCATAACTCAGGGCATTGCCCAGGGCTATGGAACAGATTTCAACCAGGTTTTGAATATGGGAGAGGTATGAAGACTCCAGATTAAGATGAATACTGTCAGGGTTGGTGTCAATGATCTGTACCGCCCCAAAGATCTCTCCGTTTACCAATAATGGAAAACACAGGATCTGGCTGCTTTTTATGGCGAAATGTGCTTCCACCTCCCGGTTGTGCCGGCGGTCGGAGACCGCTTTGGCAATGGTCCTCTTACCGTTTTCAATAACCCATCCCACAATGGAGGGTGAGCCTGCATCCAGGGTGACCCCCACAATATTTTCACTGTCAATACCGGCAGCCTCAACACAGACATAAGTCCTGCCCCGTTTAATCCAGATTGATCCACGCCTGACATTCTGTATTCTCAGCAGGGCATTGAGAAATTTTTTTTGGAGAACATCCGGGTCCAGCCCCCTGAACAGGTCATACTTTTCCTGGAATGATTTATTTTTTGTATTGTCCATAAAAACAGTATCCTGTTACTCGATGATCGAGTGTTATTAATAAAGGGTGCCGATATTCAGGCGGATTGTTGATCCGCAAGGAACGACAGTACCGGCAGATGGTACCTGTTTAGACACAAAATTTCCGCTCATCTGCAAATCCACAATACCATTTAGCCTGTATTGTTTCAATCGTGCCAACGCCGCCTCTTTAGTCATGTTCATTACATTGGGAACAGTACACTTGGATACCTGTGGTGTTTGTCGGGCAGGTCTGACGGATACAACCAGATTCACCCGGGTACCTCTGCGGACCAATGATCCCTGGCCGGGGCTACAGGACAAAACCGTATTGGCGGCGTGATGTGCCGACGTCTGCCTGGAAATGCGGCCCGGCGACAGCCCGGCATTGCGCAGCTGCTGAACGGCTGTTTTGTGATTTTGATTTACAATATGGGGAACCCTGCTGCCGGCCTCGGTCATGGTCAGGTGCACCTCCGTGCCGGGACGGACACGGGTACCGGCATTGATACTCTGATGCTGGACAATTCCTGCATGCGGGCTGTCGGATAATTCGGTCCGAACCTGACCAGGTTTCAGATTGGCATTGTAAAGTATCTGCCGGGCCTGATTGATCTGCCGGTTAATTAATTGAGGAACAATTACAGACGGTGCTTCCACCACGAGGGTAACGGTTGTTCCAGTCATCACCCGGCTGCCGGGCAGGGGATGCTGGGAAACAATGGTGTCTGCCGGATATCTTCCTGTTATTTTATGGTCTACACGGCCCTGTTTCAATTTTTTACCGGACAGAACAGACGATGCAAAGTGAATTCTTTTGCCAACCAGATCCGGCACGTGCGTGGCTTCCGCTTCATAAAGAAGGTGAACAATTCCCTTTCGATTCAGGCGGGTTCCGGGACGAGGCTTTTGATCAACAATGGTATTCAAGGGATACCGGCCGGTAATCCGTCCTTTAAGGCTTCCTGGCGCAAGGCCTGTTTCGTAAATCAAACGGCGGGCATTTGCCAGTGACAAGCCGGTTAAATCCGGCGTGAGAAGCCGGGTCGTTTTACCGGAAGACACCCGTTCCAAGGCGTTGACCCATTCCATGATCTCATTGGCCTGTTCCCGGTTTATTTTTTTCGTGACAGGCGGGTTACCTGGAACCACCCGGCATCGATTGAATCGTGTAATCCGTAACGGAGAAAAGGCCGCGGTTTTTGAACTGATCCGGACCGCGCCTTTGAGAACCGTCAACGTGGTGATATTGCCCGGCTCAAGGGTTACCTCAAACTCAGTCCCTTCATTGCCATAGGTCACATCCAGGGTATTCACCTGCAGGGACTGTCCGGCATCAACAAAAAGTTTACTGATTTTATCGCCGAATTTTGAAATCAGCTCAATGATGTGGCTGGGGTTGACCAAACGGATATGGGTATCCGGACCCAGAAATAGCCGGCTGTTTCCCCACAGCCAGATAACGGCCCGGGAACGGCTGTCCGTTACCACCTCATCGCCCTGTTTTAATTCCATTGCGTTTACTGCGTCCATGCCTTCTCCGGTGCGGATCACCTGAACATGATTATTCCCGGACAGGGCCGCCGGCATGTCGTTAACCACAATCAGATCAATTTTTCCAGGCCCACACCCTGCCATGAAAAATATGCAGGCTGATAAAAGAAAAATATTCTGAAACAACGCATTTTTTTTCATTTTTCTTCTCCTTTTCGTCGTTATGACCATAACGGTTAATGCATTTTTTTCTCCAACCGGGCCGTGATGCCATAGGTCACCCAGAAAGCAGCCAGATGGTAAAGGACGTTCAATAAAAGGGCATATGCAGCAAAACAAACAAGCACACAGGCAGAATAAACGATGTGAACGGCCAGGACCGCAGCAACCGTCCACCAGAAAGGCCCAGAAAACAATTTTGAGCGGATAAACGCTGCAGAACAGCCCATGAACACCATGAACAGAATACGGCCGGCAGCGCCCAACGGGCGAACAACAACTTTGTCCATCAATGTATTGATTGCTTCGGCATGGAATTCAACGCCGTATCGGTTTTTACAACTGAAACCGCGGATTTCTTCCCGTTGATCGTTTTTATTGCGAACACCAATCAACACCAGTTTATTTTCAAACAGAACCTTTGCTCTTTCCGGGGGCATTGCCAAAACATCCTGATATGAAAACCACCGGGATTGATCTCTGATTACGGACATGGGATAGGGGTCCAGTATGCGCTCGGCCAACCGGTCTCCGGGAGTATAAAGCATACACCCTTCCTTGCTTCTTATCTTTCGGATCTTTGACGCATGAACCGTCTGTGGAGAATGATGATCAGAAATTAGTCCCACGGACATCCGATCCTCCTGGGCGCCTTGAATCTTAAGTCCTCGATGGGCGGCATAGGCGGTCAAAGCCAGAGAATAATATTCACCGGTCCTTGCAAGGGGATTTTTCGCTTTGTTTTGATCCACATCGGATTTGAAAAGGGCCAGGGGAAATGAAAACGTCCGTTTCAGCTTCCTGCCCATGCACAGGATGCCGTAATCCACCCCCTTTTCTTTTAATTCAGGAATGATCATTGGAAGCCCCGTATCCAATTTTTGGATACCTACCACCACCCGGGTCCCATTTTCAACTGCCTGGCCAACGGCCTGGGAAAATCGTTCATTATGGACCGTAGGCGTGTCAAACCATAAATCAAACACCAGGGTTTGGACCCCGGCCTCAG
>DATFIL010000426.1:0-3455 GCA_035270145.1 Desulfobacter sp.
TAATACTGTTTTTGAATTCATCGGAGTATTTCTTCATAATTTCAAACATATCCCATCGCCCCCAGGTGGTTCAAACAAAACCGTCACTGGAAACGACAACTATCCTGACACAGGGGGATTTTTTATACCCAACCATTTTATGATAAAATTTTTCTTTCTGACCATGGTTTCTAAGCATTCCTAATTTTTCAGCAAGATTTTCAGCATTAGTTACAACAGCCCCGCCCTTCGCTTGACAAACAATTAATATTCATTTATGAGTAAATAAACTGCTCAAAAAGGATTTGTCAATTGAATTTATTTGATGGGCTGATCACATCGAAAACTCGAATCAAACTGTTAATCAGGTTTTTTTTTAATCCAGGCTCCCGTGCCTATCTGCGCGAACTTGCCAAGGAGTTCAACGTTTCCTCAAATTCAGTCCGGGAGGAGTTGAATCAGCTGACAAAAACCAATATTTTAAAATCCAACAAAAACGGCCGGCAGGTTTATTACCAGGCCAATACAGATCACCCGTTGTTCCCGGAGCTTAAATCCATGGTCAGCAAGGTAATGGGCATTGACAAAGTCATAGACAACCTTGTGAAACGCCTGGGCGACCTGGAATGCGCGTATCTGCTGGATGATTATGCGGAAGCTAAAGATACGGGAATAATTGACCTGCTTCTGGTCGGCAAAATCGATCCGTACCACCTCAACGATTTAAGCAGAAAAACGGAACGCTATATTAGTCGAAAAATTCGGACGCTTGTTTTAACGCAGGAGGAATTTGAAAATTTCCAGCAAAACCTCGAACATCGCCCCAAAGTACTGCTTTGGAAAATCGATAAATAACCGGGAATGGTATATGGATGACGGAAAAGGATTAACCTTCAATGTGTTTCGCGAACGGGCAAAAAATAATTGGAAACCATTTTCGACATAGCTACGCTTAACTTTCCCAGAATCTTAGATGACCGGGGGAATCTAACCTTTGTGGAGCATGAAAGGCATGTCCCCTTCCCTATCGCCAGGGTCTACTGGATATACGACGTGCCCGGCGGTGAATCCAGGGGCAGCCATGCCTATAAAAGCCTTCAGGAATGTATAATTGCCATATCAGGCAGCTTTGATGTTTACCTGACAGACGGCAGTGCCGAGAAGATGATAACTTTGAACCGGGCATACTACGGCCTGTATGTGCCGCCTATGATCTGGCGCACCATGAAAACCTTTTCAACCAATGCGGTTGCCCTGGTTCTGGCTTCCGCACCCTATAACCCAGAGGATTATATCAGAGATTACAATGCATATATCACCCTGCGAAAATCAGCCAACAACGGTGCATGACTGCCAGGTCGTCAACCTGCCGCAAACCGGGGAGCGCACCGGCAACATCACCCCGATCAACGGGGAAATTGATATTCCGTTTACCATAAAACGCATCTACTACCTCTATGATGTCCCGGGCGGCGCTACCCGCGGCGGCCACGCCCACCTGGAACTGCGGCAGCTCATCGTATCGGTCATGGGCTCTTTTGAGGTCGTTCTCTATGACGGCCGGGAATCCAAACGGGTGCGTCTGGAACGGGCCTATTATGGTGTCTATCTACCGAAGATGATCTGGCGGGAAATCGAAAATTTTTCATCCGGCGGCATCTGCCTGGTGCTGGCCTCGGATATATACGACCCTTCGGATTACATTCGCGATTACGAGGAGTTTGTCGCCCGAAAACATGGGGGGCGAAAGTGAGCATCCCTTTTCTTGACCTCAAATCGGTTCATGGAATGTGCCGCAATGAGCTAATCGAGGCCGCCACTCGTGTCATTGATTCCGGATGGTATATCCTGGGCCGGGAAGTTGAAAATTTTGAAAAAGAGTTTGCCGGCTATTGCGGGGCCAAGCGGTGTATTGGGACAGGCAGCGGACTGGATGCGCTGCGGCTAATTTTTCAGGCCTACCTGGAACTGGGGCGGCTCCAACCCGGGGATGAAGTGCTGGTTCCGGCCAATACTTTTGTCGCGTCGGTACTGGCCATTACTGAAACAGGGCTCACCCCCCGATTTGTTGAGCCTGACGCGGAAACATATTTGTTGGATTTACAGGACGCAGCCCGCAGAATTACCCCCCGGACGCGGGCCATCATGCCAGTGCATTTGTATGGCCAGGTTTGCGATATGCTAGCAGTCAATGAACTTGCCAAGCGTTACCAGCTCATTGTTATTGAGGATGCAGCGCAAGCCCACGGTGCTTATGACAAAGACGGCAGGGCCGGGGCATTGGGGGATGCGGCCGCATTCAGCTTTTATCCGGGAAAAAATCTCGGGGCCCTTGGTGACGGAGGCGCTGTTCTGACAGATAATGATAACCTGGCCGACGTGGTTGCCTGCCTCCGCAATTACGGCTCAACCGTAAAGTATGAACATATCTGCAAGGGGATCAACTCACGGCTGGACGAGTTGCAGGCGGCTTTGCTGCGAATCAAATTAAAACACCTGGACCAGTGGAATGCCAAACGGCGACAGGCTGCCGAATATTATCTGCAAAACATTCATAATCGAAAAATAGTCCTCCCCAAAACAAGGGACTCAAGAGCCCATGTCTGGCATGTTTTTGTGATCCGCTGCGAAGAAAGATACCGTTTAAAAGCATATCTTGAAAACCACGGCATCCAAACCCAGATCCATTATCCCATGCCTGTGCATAAACAGCCGGCCTATAAGGAATATAATCATCTGCATCTGCCTGTGGCTGAAAAATTGGCGGAAGAGGTGTTGAGCCTGCCAATAGGGCCGGCCATGCAGCCACTGCAATTGAAAACCTTATGTGAACTTATCAATCAATTTGAATAACTAAATTCGATACCGGAAGTTTTATGAAGAAGCAGATATTTGTTGGCGGTACGGGTCGAAGCGGGACCAGCATACTTTACAAACTGATAGGATCGCACAAAGATATCTATGCATTCGGCAATGAAATGCGATTTATTACCGATTATAATGGCTTAATCAATCTGGTGGATGCCCTTACTATAAACTATTCCGTTATCCAGGCCAGAGAAGCGCTGTACCAGTTTGAAAAATTGATCAAAATATTCTTAAATACGCCCCAAAAAACCCCCTATTTTGGAATTGATTTCAATAATTTCTTCGGCAAAGAATTTTTTGAAATAAAAACTGAAGAATTTATTAGAAGTTTAGTCGATTTTGCTTTCTATGGCACAGACTATCAAGTAGAACCTTCCTGCTTGTACCATGTATTCACCCCTGTTCTTCGCAATTGGACCCAAGTCTCCAGGAAATTTCAACGGATCCAGGAAAAATTATCAGGGCGAAAAAGGAGGCGAAAAAATTCATTCTGGCCCAAAAGAAGATTAAAAAATGCCAAATATTTTTCCGACAGGAATGAACTCTGCCGCCTGACCGGACAATTTGTAGATGATTTGTTCTCAGAAGCTGCGCGCAGAGAAAACAAA
>DATFIL010000427.1:0-17615 GCA_035270145.1 Desulfobacter sp.
GCTTGAGGATAATCCTGACATCATTCAATCCCATTTATCGGTTTAAACTAAACTTCTCGTAATGGGGTAAAGCAAAGGAAACCATCGCTCAACAACATTTATCGGAAAGCCTAAACGCACAGGGCCTCTTGGCGTATCAGAGACAAGCAGGCCTTTTTTTACCGTATCCATACATAACGATGGTGGGAGGCTGCAACAGATGTAATGCGTTGCAGTTTTGAAAGCCCCCTTGCATCGTAAGCTTGATCAAAGCGCCTTAAAAACATATCAAGGTTTTCAGGTCGCGGGGGGATATGCCGACCGACCTTGACCGTTTTGTTACGGTAAACGCCTGGGATAACTTTAATTTTCTCGCCCGTATCCGGGTTCTCAACAAAGCGCAGTTCTTCGGGCATGCGCTCACAAAATTCCTTATGTATCCACTTGCCGAATTCGGATGAAAGAGGGCAGATATCCGGTGCCCTGCCTTCGTCTATCATTTTCTGGACCGCGATATGAGCCATAGCCTCTTTTTGTAGAGCGCGTTTTTCAGGCTCGCTTGAGTAGTCTTGTGCAATGGCTCGATCAATATCATGAGGGTGGGTATCATGACCCTCAATCAAGTTGGAGTAATAGCAGTTCATGGAGCGAACCAGATTTCCGACAGAACTTGCCACGACAGGATTCAGCATACCCGCAAAAGCGCTTGCTTTAGCGACCAGATCAAGCGCAAGGTCGTTTAGTTCACTTGCATTTTGCGGTGGGAGCAACGGCTCCATTAAACCAATAGTTTCCGTCATGATATTGCCCTTATACATACCACTGTTTTTACCACTAATTTTTTATTTATAACATATAGTTAAGTCAATTTGTATAAAATTATTTTCCACTATAAGTGCCACTCAATAAGCAAGAGCGTTATCAACCCGGACAAATAGTGTAAAATAGGCGGGTCTTGAATTATCATTTTTGTTTTTAAAAAGTCATGGGTCAGCACTTTTTTCGATACCAAAGAGTCCCATTTTGCTGTAATATCAAATTAAAACAGGAGAATAAACATGACAGCAAAGCCACAAGAGCAAATGACCCCGGCAGAGTACCTTGAGCTTGAAAGGTCCTCATTAGACATCAAACACGAATTTTTTAATGGTGAAATTTTTGCCATGGTTGGGGCGGGAAGAAATCATGTCCGCATAAATGCAAACTTGGCAAGAAAAATCGGGAATAAATTTGAAGCCGATAATAGTCCGTGCGAAGTATGGCCCAATGATATGCGGGTAAAAATCGCAACAGGGTATGTTTACCCGGATATTGCAATTTCCTGTGGGGATCCTGAATTCGAAGACAACGAATTCGATACATTGACAAACCCAGTTGTTATTATAGAAGTTCTTTCAAGTTCAACAGAGGCTTTTGATAGAGGGAAAAAATTCACTTATTATCAGGATATTCCCACGCTCCAGGAATACATCCTTGTTTCTCCAGATGAGTATCTTATAGAAAAATTCATACGCCGGGAGAATAAATGGGAATATTATTCATACAAAAGCAAAGACCAAAATTTAAAAATAGAATCTGTGGACCATGAACTGTTGATATCTGAAATTTATTACAATGTTAACTTTGAAATAAAAGCGTCCAATCGGATATCATCTTTATTAGACTGAACCACGGAATAACACGGAAAGAGTTTTGTGCCCTAACTTTCCGTGTCTTCCGTGGTTGCAAATCCCATTATTTGAGCTTTTGAGCCTCCTCCATGGCCCGTTTGAATCCAGCCATGGAATTTGTAATGACCTGTTCAGGCACCGCATAAGAGAGCCGGATATAACCGGGGCCGCCAAATCCGGAGCCGGGCACAACCAGAATGTTCTCTCGTTTAAGCAGACCTGCAAATTCCACATCATTTTCAATGGGGCTCTTGGGGAACAGGTAAAATGCCCCTTCGGGGACATTAAAATCATACCCCGCCGCAGCAAGCCCGTCACAGATCATATCCCTGCGTTTTCGATAGATGCTAATATCCACACTTACGCCCTGCAATTTTCCCACCACCTGCTGGAACAGGGCCGGGGCGTTCACAAACATCATGGTGTTAGCCACGCCGGCGGCGGCCGCAATCAGTTCCGCATCTTCAGCCGCAGGATGAACCGCAAGATATCCCACACGTTCGCCGGCCAGGGAGAGCTCTTTGGAATAGGAAGTCAGGACAATGGTATGGTCATATACATCGAACATCCAAGGCACGTCCACATCATAGGCAATTTTTCGATAAGGTTCGTCCGAAATTAGATAAATGCGTCGACCAAACTCCCGGCTTTTCTTTTCTAAAAGCAGTCCCAATTCGTCCAATTCCTGCTTTGTGTAAACCACCCCCGTGGGGTTGTTGGGAGAATTGATCAGCATGATGCGGGTCTCTTTATTAATGGCGGCCTCAATGGCGCCAAGATCCAGATGAAAATCGGGCTTGGTGGCCACGGTTTTAAGGCCGGCTCCGGCAATAAAGGCATACTGATTATATCCCACAAAATAAGGGGTCGGCACCAGGATCTCTTCGCCGGGATTGACCAGGGCTCTTAAGGCATCATTCAAAGCACCGGCCGCGCCCACACTCATAATCACCAGCGCCTCAGTCATCTGAACGCCGCATTGGGCGGTCAGATAATCGGCGACCGCCTGACGTACCCATGGGTATCCTGCATTGGGCATATATCCGTGGGAAATTGCGGCATCGTTGATCAAATCCAGAAGCGTTTCCTTGACCACCGGTGGCGGGGGCACATCGGGATTACCCAAAGAAAAATCAAACACATTCTCAGCCCCGAACTGTTCTCTCATCCGGATGCCTTCCTCAAACATTTTTCTGATCATCGATGCGGATTCTACGATTCCGACCATCTTGTCTGCAATTGGCATAGCAACACCTCTTTGTCTGTTAAGTATAAATGAGCATTTGGGGGGACACCATAGCGTAAAACGATTTAAACCAAAACGTTTAATTTGTCCATACACAGAGTGATTACATTTGAGCGTCTCCTGTAACGCACTATCTTTTTTGCAGCCCTTTGGGTGACTGGGTTCAGATTTCCGTCAGGCATGATTCAAAAATTGTTGTTCCAGCATCTTGCCTTATTTAAAACATTCCAGTATACCTTAATTAAATTAATTATTTATAAACTTATAGGAGGCAAAGACATTGAACAAAATTGCTGTACTTGCCGGAGACGGCATTGGCCCGGAGGTCATGGAACAGGCAATCAGGGTGCTCGACAAGGTTGCTGGTCTTTTTGATTTTGAACTATCCTTTGAATACGCAGATGTGGGCGGTGCCGGCATTGATAACCATGGCAAAGCACTGCCGGACTCAACCCTGGCATTGTGCGAACAAAAAGATGCCATTTTGTTTGGTTCTGTTGGCGGTCCTAAATGGGAAAACCTGCCACCCGAGGAACAGCCTGAACGTGCTTCGCTTCTGACGTTGCGCAAACATTTTGGTTTATATTGCAACCTAAGACCCTCCAAAGTATTCCCCTCCCTTGCATCAGCCTCTCCCCTGAAGCCGGAAATCATAAAAAACGGATTTGACATTTTATGTGTCAGAGAACTGACCGGCGGGCTCTATTTTGGCAAGCCCAGAGGTAAAAGGGGCAGCGGCCCTGATGAAACCGCATTTGATACCATGGTCTATTCCAGATTCGAAATTGAGCGGATTGCAAAAATGGCGTTTGAGGCTGCCAGGAAAAGACGCAGCCTTGTCACATCTGTGGACAAGGCCAATGTACTGACCTCCATGGTTCTATGGCGGCAGGTGGTCATAGAAATCGCAAAATCCTATCCTGATGTCACCTTGAATCATATATATGTTGATAATGCTGCCATGCAGCTTATTCGAAACCCTCAGCAGTTTGACGTACTTTTATGCGGTAATATGTTTGGAGATATTATATCGGATGAATGCGCCATGATTACCGGATCAATGGGGTTGCTGTCCTCGGCAAGCCTGAATGAAAAAAAATTCGGCCTTTATGAACCGGCCGGCGGCTCAGCACCTGATATTGCGGGTAAAGGTATAGCCAACCCCATTGCCCAGATTCTGTCTGCAGCCATGATGCTGAAATACACCTTTGGACAAACCCAGGCCGCTGATGCCATTGATGCCGCAATTTCCGATGTTCTTGATCGGGGAATTCTCACCGCAGATCTGACAGATAAAAAAGAAAACGCTGTCAATACTGAAGAAATGGGAACTGAGATTATCAATGCCCTGACAAATACTAACAAACCCTGACGCCGCATCATTACGGCCCATGGGCTCTAATCCCTATTCCCGGCCATCGAGGGTTTTTATTCTCCATGGCCGTTTTTTTATTTTTTCTTTCTGCTTGTGCTTTTTTATATGAAAGTTGTGTCCGTCAGGACATGGCCGTTCTAAAAAGACAAAGGGCTTTTGAGTATCCTCAAAAGCCCTTTATTTTATTGTGGCGGGAGTGACGAGACTCGAACTCGCGGCCTCTAGCGTGACAGGCTAGCGTTCTAACCAACTGAACTACACCCCCGTAGGTTGCTTCTTCTGGTGGGCGATGCAGGGATCGAACCTGCGACTTCAAGCTTGTAAGGCTTGCACTCTCCCAGCTGAGTTAATCGCCCGAAACGGCAGTAGATATACCAAGAACAAATATGGGTGTCAAGCAAAATTATTCTTTTTTTTATTTTCTTTCAGCATACGCTCAGAAATTTAATCAAATCCTTGCAAAATTATGGAGATATTGTTATGATCATCTTTTAATATGTAAACATTATAGAATAATTAAATGCAAAATCTTATCACCTCTTTTCCTGACAACAATCAAAATAAAACACGGGATATCACACGTATGGAATCCCTGATTTATAATGTCAGCAGCAAAAGTATAATTTAGGAGTCCACAATGGAACCTGTTCAGGGATATCTGGAAATCATGGACAAGGGGTTTGGTTTTCTAAGGAATCTTGAAGATAATTACAATCCCAAGCCTGAAAATCCCTATGTACCCAACAGCTTGATACGCAAACTGAATCTCAGAGAAGGCAGCTTTATTCAAGGCTATGGAGAAAAAAAGAGCCCACAGAATGTAAACGTGGCGCTCATACGGATTGAAACCATCAATAACCTTCCCTTTGACGAGTTCATAAGAACGCCAATGCTCCAGGAGCAGGTCAGCGTCAACCCTTTTGAAAGGTACCATCTTGCCCACGGACCTGATGACCTAACAGGAAAAGCTTTAGATCTGATTGTCCCCATCGGCATGGGACAGCGGGGGTTGATCATCGCCCCGCCAAAATCCGGAAAAACAACAATTTTAAAACACATGGCCAATTCTGTGGTCGTCAACCACCCGGATGCCAAGGTATTTGTTCTTCTTGTGGATGAACGGCCTGAGGAAGTTACCGATTTCCAAAGAGGTCTCAAAGACGCCCATGTGCTATATTCTTCTGCGGATCAACAAATCGGCCAGCACATGAGAATGACCCGCCTTGCGATGCATACGGCCATCAGATGCACGGAAATCGGCCAGGATGCCGTCGTTTTCATTGACTCTTTAACCCGAATGACCCGGGCGTTTAATATTGACACCGATTCCCATGGCAAAACCATGAGTGGCGGTCTTGGCGCCAATGCCATGGAGTTTCCCCGAAAAATTTTTGGAGGTGCCCGCAAACTTGAGACCGGCGGTTCCCTTACAATCATTGCCACCATTCTGGTCGAGACCGGCAGCCGCATGGATGATGTTATTTTCCAGGAATTCAAAGGCACCGGCAATATGGATCTTTACCTGTCCAGAGACTGCGCCGAACAAAGAATCTGGCCGGCCATTAATATCAATAAATCAGGGACCCGGAAAGAAGATCTGCTCATGGAACCTGAAGAGTATGAAAAAATGGTGAATATCCGCCGAAATATTGCGCCGTTAGATGAAGTCACGGCCATGTCACAGTTTTTGTCCATGATCGAATAAAGACAGCATTTTCCTGTATCTTTAAAAATAAAAAATCACGGCACCAAAAACATTGCACGTGCAGCGATTTATTATTTTTACACGCCCAACAAGTCGTTAAAAGAGACTATACCAGGGCATGCTCAAGTACTTCCGCCATATTTTCCACATAGACAATATCAAGCTGCTTTTGGATCGCTTTGGGAACGTCTATGATCTCTTTTTTGTTTTCCGCACAGAGAATAACTTTTTTAATCCCATTGGCATGGGCTGCCAAAAGCTTTTCTTTCAGGCCGCCAATGGGCAGCACCCGTCCGCGAAGGGTTATTTCCCCTGTCATGGCCACTGTCCGGCTTACGGCTCGACCGGTGAGAATGGAAACAACTGCCGTGCACATGGCAATGCCGGCTGAGGGTCCATCCTTTGGAATGGCCCCTTCGGGCACATGGATGTGGATATCCGTATCCTTATAAAAGGCTTCTCTGATGTTAAGATCGGCACTCCTTGAACGAACATAGGATACAGCCGCCTGGGCGCTTTCCTTCATCACGTCCCCAAGCTTTCCGGTAACCATGACCTTCCCCTTGCCCGGCATGGTCACAGCCTCAATGGTTAAAAGCTCACCGCCGGCCTGGGTCCAGGCCAACCCGGTAACAATTCCGGTTTTATCTTCCTGTTCCAGAATGGAATTTCTAAACTTAGAGTGCCCCAGATATTTTGAAACCGTATTTGCTGTAACCTGATATTTTTTTCGGGTATTGGTCCGCACAATTTCCGTGACTATTTTTCTAATCACAGAAGAAAGCTCGCGTTCAAGATTTCTCACCCCGGCTTCCTTGGTGTACTGCTTGATAATCATCTCAACCGCAGTTTTTGAAAAAGAGACATCCCCTTCATCCAGTCCGTTTTCCCGCATCTGTTTGGGAATCAGGTAATCGGTGGCAATCTGGTATTTTTCATAATTGGTATACCCGGGTATCTGGATCACCTCCATGCGGTCACGCAGGGGGGCCGGAATTTCATGCAGGGTGTTTGCTGTGGTAATAAACAAAATTTCAGACAAATCATAATCAACCTCAAGATAATGATCGTTAAAATTTTTGTTCTGTTCGGGGTCCAGTGCCTCCAGAAGCGCAGAGGAGGGATCTCCTCTGAAATCACTGGTCATTTTATCAATTTCATCCAGACAAAAGACCGGGTTATTAAACCCCGTTTTTTTCAATGTCTGGATGATTTTTCCCGGCATGGCACCGACATAGGTTCTTCGGTGCCCTCGAATTTCTGCCTCATCACGGACGCCACCCAGGGAAATCCGGGCAAATGAACGCCCGGTCGCCCTAGCCACAGACCGGACAAGGGATGTCTTGCCGACCCCCGGAGGCCCCACCAGGCAAAGAATCGGACCTTTTATTTTTTTAACCAGAATCTGTACCGCCAGATACTCAAGGATTCGTTCCTTGGGTTTTTTCAAGCCGTAATGGTCTTGGTCCAGAATTTGTTCAGCCTTTGAAATCTCATTTTTTACCCGTTTTTTCCGGTACCAGGGCAGAGAAACCAGCCAGTCAATATAATTTCTGACCACGCTTGCTTCCGAGGAGGTTGCAGGCATCAGCTTGAGCTTTTCCAACTCCCTGCGCACAGCCCCGGCAGCTTCTTTAGGCATACGCTTGGACTTAATCTTTTTTTCAAGATCAGCAAACTCTCCACCCTGACCATCTTCACCCATTTCCTTTTGGATGGCCCGCATCTGCTCGTTAAGATAGTGGCGCTTTTGAAGTTTATCCATCTGGTCTTTGACCCTGCCCTTGATCTTCTGGGACATGGAAAAAACTTCCGTTTCCTTCTGAATAAACTTTAAAAGCAAAAAGAAACGTTCTTCAATATCACCACACTCCAGCAGCTTCTGTTTATCCTGAACCTTAAAGGGCAGTTGGGCGGCAATGGTATCGGCATACCTTGACGGAGACTGTTCCAGGGCATCCAATCCCTTGAAAAAACTTTTGGAAACCACGCCGGACAAGTCGGCATAATGCTGAAACGCTTCATAAACAGTGCGGATGACAGCCTCAGTGTTGACATCGGTCAACGGCTTTTCAGTGACATCCACATAATCAACAATCTGGAAACCATCCTGGTCAACCATTTTAATGATACAGCCCCGGGCAACCCCTTCAACCAATGCCTTTACCGTACCATCGGGCAGCCGCAACAGCTGGGTGATCCTGGCTTCAGTGCCCACCTGAAAAATATCATCAATCGTCGGTTTCAGGACTTCCGAATTTTTCTGGGTCGTAAGAAAAATTTTCTTATCACCGCCCATAGCCTGGGAAAGGGCCCTGATGGATTTTTCCCTTCCCACAAAAATAGAGGTTGTAACAAAGGGAAAGAGGACAATATCTCTCAGGGGCACCAACGGAAGCGTTTTGTTCTCTTTTTCAGGCCCCTCTTCGGGATTGAAAAAACGGGAAATACTGATCATGAATGATTAAGCCTTAAGCCTGCTTTTTGGTCTGTTCATACAGCAAGATGGGGTCCTCGTTGTTTAATACCACTTCTTCGCCCACCACACACTCAACCACATCTTTTTTGGAAGGAAGTTCATACATGATGTTCATCATGGTTTCCTCCATAATGGCACGCAAGCCCCTGGCCCCGGATTTTCTGGCAACGGCTTCCTTGGCCATGGCTTCAAGGGCCTCATCCGTAAACTGAAGACTCACGCCTTCAATGCGAAAAAGTTCCTGATACTGCCGAACCAAAGCATTCTTAGGTTGGGTCAGGATCTTGACCAGAGAGTTTTCATTGAGTTCCCCGATGGAGGTTATAATGGGCAATCGCCCTAAAAATTCGGGGATCAAGCCGAACTGAATCAAATCTTCGGGCTTTGTCTTCCCGAGCAATTCTCCAACATTTACATCTTTTTTATCTGCGATTTTGGCACCAAATCCCATGGTTTTCTGGGTTAAACGACGCTCAATAACTTTTTCAAGCCCCGTAAAAGTTCCGCCACAGATAAACAGGATATTGGAAGTATCCACCTTTACATAATCCTGCTGGGGATGTTTTCTCCCCCCCTTGGGAGGTACCGAAGCAATAGTGCCTTCAATTATCTTGAGCAGGGCCTGCTGGACCCCTTCTCCAGAAACATCCCGGGTAATTGAAGGGTTGTCCCCCCGCTGGGAAATTTTATCTATCTCATCAATATAGATGATACCTTTTTGGGCCTTTTCAATGTCGTAGTCAGCATTCTGAACCAGGGAGAGAACAATATTCTCGACATCCTCGCCAACATAACCGGCCTCGGTCAGGGCCGTGGCATCGGCAATCGCAAAAGGAACATCCAGAAACCGGGCCAGGGTCTGGGCCAGAAGGGTTTTCCCACATCCGGTCGGTCCGATAATCAGAATATTGCTTTTCTGAATATCAACGTCATCATCGTTTTTTGCCTGATGTGAGCTCAGACGTTTGTAATGATTATAAACCGCTACGGATAAGACCTTTTTTGCACGATCCTGTTCTATAACATATGAATCAAGCTGCTCCTTGATCTGTTTCGGCACCATAAACTCCTTGGCGCCTTCCGGCTCGACAGCCAGCTCCTTTTCTTCATCTTCAATAATTTCACCGCACAGTTTAATGCATTCATTGCAGATATAGACGCTGGGCCCGGCTATCAGTTTTTTTACTTCCTTTTGATTTTTACCGCAGAATGAACAGAAAAACTGATCGTTTGTATCATCTTTTTTGGCCATATTTTATGACTCCTTTGACGCCTCCTGCTCAGAGGCCTCTTCAAATTGGCTTCTGTCACTGACCACACGGTCAATAATACCGTACTCCAAAGCTTGCTGCCCCGACATGAAAAAATCACGTTCCGTATCAGCCGCAACCTTTTCAATGTCCTGTCCTGTATGCCTTGATATAATTTCGTTCAAAGAATCTTTCATTCTTAGAATTTCAGTCGCCTGAATCTTGATGTCAGTGGCCTGACCCTGGGCACCACCCAGCGGCTGATGAATCATAATCCTGGCATTGGGCAGGGCAAACCGTTTGCCGGATGTCCCGGCAGTAAGAAGTAACGCCCCCATACTGGCTGCCTGGCCGATACACACCGTTGCCACATCCGGCTTGATATACTGAATGGTATCATAGATAGCCATGCCTGCTGTCACAACGCCGCCAGGGGAATTGATATAAAAATTGATATCTTTCTCAGGATCCTCGGATTCAAGAAACAGCATCTGTGCAACAATGAGATTGGCAATTTCATTGTCTATGGGAGATCCCAAAAAAATAATCCTGTCTTTTAAAAGCCGTGAATAGATATCATAGGCACGTTCTCCCCTGTTGCTCTGCTCAACAACCATTGGAATAAGAGGCACGATTTAACTCCTTGTCATAATCTAAATATATGTTTTTAAACTTGTTACCGGTCAAGCAATAATGGATTTCACCGTTTAAATAATCTTTAAAATTTATTTTTATGCTTGCACACCCTCTTCCTCAGTTGGTTCATCAGCGGATTGCGAAGCCTCCGGCGTCACTTCAACTACGTTGCTTTTTTCTACTATAAGGTCAATCGCCTTTTTTTCAAGCTGGGTGTGTTTATAATATTCAAGCTGGCGCGGATCCATATTGAAAAAATTCTTGATGGCATCCTTTGTTGCACTCATTGCCTGGGCCATCTCTTCAAAGCCGGCGTCAAGCTCTTCATCGCTAAGTTCCATTTTTTCCTGGGCAATAATTTTATCCAGGATCAGATGCCGGCGGGCCTGTTTTTCAGCCACATCCCTGTATTTTTCCTGCATGATTTCCCGGCTTAAGCCGACTTCTTCAAGGGATGTATTGTTCTGGGCATAAGCCTGTTCTGTCTCGGCAATAATACCGTCAAGTTCACCTTCAATCATGGCTTGGGGGACTTGAAAGTCTATCTTTTCAAGAATCTGAGCAAAAATCTGTTCACTCATCTCATGCTTGACCCGTTGGGCAATCCCCTTTTCAAGGTTATCCCGAATGGAAACTTTTACATCTTCAAGGGTTTCGAATTGGTCAAGATCTTTTACCAGGTCATCATTGGCTTCGGGCAACACCTCTTCCTGGATCTCCTTGAGCGTTACCTTATATTGAATGGTTTTTCCTTTCAGATTCTCATCATGATAATCATCATCGTAAACCACTTCAATTTCCAGATCCTGAACCGGAATGGCACCGATAAGCTTTTCAGAAAATTCCTTAGGCAACGGCTCTTTATTAATAGCGGTGACATAATTTTCGACTTTAGGGGTATGCTCAAAGGCGTCTCCATTTAGAAACCCTTCATAATCAATCAGAACAAAGTCATCTTCTTTTACCGCACGTTCCTCTTCGACCTTCCGCTTTGTAGCCATGGTTTTTTGCAGCATATATATCTGGCTTTCAATCTCGGCCTCGGCGACTTCATAAAGCCTCTTTTTAATTTCAAGGCCTTGCAAATCAATATCATCCAGTTCAGGTTTAACTTCCACAGTGATCTCAAACGCATAATCAGCATCCGGCTTGAGTTCCGGGGGATCAAGTTGGGGCCCGCCTACAATATTTAACTTATGATTTTCAACTGCTTCAGCAAAAGCCTCCTGGATCAGGCGCGGGGCAACCTCGGCATGAACGTCTGCGGAAAACCGGTTTTCAAGCACTTTTCTGGGAATTTTTCCTTTTCGAAAACCTTTAATATCTGCCTTCTTTTTCAACTCGGCATAGGCTTTATTCAACTCTTTGGAAATTGTTTCCTTAGGAATTTCAAAAGAAAGCACTTTTTTAATACTGCTCTGATCTTCGATTTTTACCTGCATGATTTTGTCCTGTTATATCCTGTTAATTGGCGTTATTTTAAACGCATCTTCAAATAAATAATAATTATACCTTAACTAATTTATTACACGGTACAAACACCTTACACAAAGTTTATTAAAATACCCTGTATCCCTGATGCTGTCAAGGAAATTGCCACATTCTACCAGGGTTAAAGCCTGCGCCTGGTAACTTTTTATTCCATTTAAAAAGTATGGGTCAGGGCTGACCGAAAAGATTAGGCTTGATTTTTTTTATTCCAAATGTTATTTACCTCTTTTAATTTTTCAAGTACCGGGGCGTAGCGCAGTCTGGCAGCGCGCCTGCTTTGGGAGCAGGATGTCGGAGGTTCGAATCCTCTCGCCCCGACCACTTTCCCACCGATAGAAACCCAAGCCCTATCAAACAACACCTTAATCCCAATTATTAGCAACCTGTCAAGCACTGTTACTTGATGATCGAGTGTTAGGAATTTAGCCTGTGCCTTGACAAAAACGGAGGGCCTGCTCTAATGTGTGCCTGGCTCACGGCGCCCAAAGCAAGCGGAACAAAAACAGATCTGCCTGCCTGCCGGTATCTGTTGACTATTACAATCTTGGTGAAAAAATGTCTGCTAAATTCAGGATCAACCTTGAGGCAGTGGAATATTATCTTAAAATGGTCCAAAAAAATTTCGAACATATTAACGATAGTCTGGATATGCGCCGGGAACCCATGCGCGATGAAATTGTCGAAAACATGCTTGCCGGCTACCGGTATATTAATAACCTGCTTGACCAGAAATTAAGCCTGGTGGAGCAGGACGGGCTGCACCATTTCCTTGAGCTTAATCACATTGTCCTGTGCGGGGAGGACTTAAAAAAAAGAAAGGACTTTAAGCAGCACATCCTGGCCACAAGTGAGCGGTTTTACAACCAGAAAGAATTCAGCATCAAGCACCTGCGTTCCTGGGCAAAGGATCATAAGCATGTCACACCCTGGAAACGCGCCGCCGGCATGTATATTCTCCATGTCAGCCAACCCCAACTCTTTTTTGAAGGCAACCACCGGACCGGTGCACTTCTGATGAGCAATATTCTTGTCCGTGGCGGCAAACCGCCTTTTGTTCTGACGGTGGATAATGCCAAAGCATATTTCGACCCGTCAAGTCTTGCCAAGTCCACAAAAAAAGACCTGCTGGGTAAATTATATAAATTACCAAAAATAAAAAAGAATTTTGCAAAATTCCTTGAAGCCCAAGCCAATCCGGAATTATTGATCCAAGCATCATGATACTCGATCATCAAGTGATACCGGAACGCGAACTTTCAAAAACCCCACTCAAAGCAGTTTTGATCATACAGCCTTTCCGACTTACACGCTCCTCATGGAATCTTAACAAAATCATAACATTTCAATAGTATTAATACCGACATGTTGATTCTTAACCAAAAAGGTTAGTTTAAAACGTTAATAACACAGGAGAAAGCCAGATGAAACTCAAATCTTTATTTAATGTTGCTTTATCCGCTGCCGTCGCAGCATCCTTCATGATTGCGGGCTCCGCAACTGCAGGTAGCCACTCAACCAAAATCATCGGTGCAGGCGCCAGCTTTCCTGCACCAATTTACAGTGAATGGTTCAAAGATCTTGCCGAAAAAACCAATGGCGAAATCAGAGTAGACTACCAGTCCATCGGTTCAGGTTCAGGCATCAAAAACTTCATTGGACACACCGTTGATTTCGGTGCCAGTGACGCAGCCATGAAGCAGAGCGAAATTGATCAGGTCCCCGAAGGTGTTCAGCTGTTGCCCATGACTGCAGGTGAAATTGTTCTTGCCTACAACCTGCCCGGGATTAGCGACCTCAGATTACCCAGGGACGTATATCCTGAAATCTTTCTGGGCAAAATCACCAAATGGAATGACCCCAAAATCGCGGCTGCCAACCCCGGCGTAACATTGCCTGACAAGCCCATTACCGTTGTTGTCCGTTCTGACAAATCCGGTACGACCTTTGGCTTCACCGGCCATTTAAGCGCCATCTCTTCAGAGTTCAAATCTGCTGTCGGCCAGGGCAAAATGGTTCAATGGCCCGCCCGCAACATGGTAAAAGGCAAAAAGAACGATGGTGTATCTTCCGCGATCCGCCAGACCCCCGGCGCCATCGGTTACACCGAATACGGTTTTGCCAAACTGAGCCAACTGCCCACGGCATGCCTGGAAAACAAAGCCGGCAAATTTGTATGCCCCGGACCTGAAGGGGGTGCGGCCGCACTTGCCAACGCAGTCCTGCCCGAAAACCTGATCGTGTTCATCAACGATCCTGCCGGCGATACATCGTACCCCATTGCAACCTTTACCTGGATGATGTTCTATAAAAAGAACAAAAGCGCAGAATTGGCCGCAGCACTTCGCACAATGGTTGAATACTGCCTGGATGAAGGACAGAAAATTGCTGACAAAGCCGGTTATATTCCCCTTCCTGAAAGTGTAGTAGAAAAAGTTAGAGCCGCTTCCAAAAACATTCAGTAAGACAAGCTTCTTTCTTGATCAGGGGCACTTTCATTGTTAAAATGAAAGTGCCTTGTTTTTTATCCGGAGACTAAAAAATGGCTGACAATGAATTTTTGGAAAATGCCGATGGCAAGACATTATCCAAACCGCCCACCCCGGGCGACATTTTTTTTGACAAATCATTCAGATTCCTGACCCGGGCTTTTACCTGGGCCACCATTTTACTGCTGGCGTTCATCGTCTATAAAATCGGCGGGGAAGCATTGCCGGCTTT
This sequence comes from Desulfobacter sp., assembly GCA_035270145.1. Lineage (GTDB taxonomy): Bacteria > Desulfobacterota > Desulfobacteria > Desulfobacterales > Desulfobacteraceae > Desulfobacter. The sequence continues at coordinate 14,550 of DATFIL010000427.1, forward strand.
TCCAGACCTGGGGATCAAATTTTTGTTCACGTCTACCTGGGACTCAAGCCAAAATGTATATGGTCTTCTTCCCCAAATTTGGGGAACGCTCTACAGTTCATTTCTCGCCCTTATTCTGGGTGGTTTTTTCGGAATCACCATTGCAATATTCATCACCCAGGATTTTCTTCCGTATAAAATTGAAATTATATTAAAAAATATTATTGAACTGCTTGCGGCCATCCCAAGCGTTGTTTACGGGCTGTGGGGCATTTATGTTCTGATTCCCCTGATTCGTCCTTTTGCCAATTTTCTGCACGAGTACCTGGGCTGGATTCCTTTTTTTTCCACCCGGCTTTCGGGCTTAGGCCTTCTTCCGGCAGCCCTGGTTCTGTCCATTATGATTCTGCCTACGGTGGCAGCCATCTCCCAGGATGCTTTCAAAGCCATACCCCATAAAACCAAGGAAGCCGCCTTCGGCATGGGCACCACCCGCTGGGAAGCCATTTTGCGGGTTATGCTGCCCGCGGCATCCGGTGGTATTTTCGGTGCCCTTGTATTGGGATTTGGCCGGGCACTTGGTGAAACCATGGCCCTTGCTATGCTTATCGGCAGTATGCCCACAGTTACGCTGTCCATCCTTTCCCCGGCAGACACCATTGCAGCGCTGTTGGCCAACACCTTTCCGGAAGCAGCCGTTGGGCTTGAAACCGGTGCACTGATGTATGCCGCCTGTGTACTCTTGCTGATTACCCTGATCGTTAATGTTGCAGGTGCTGTCATTGTTGCCAAGGCAACACCGGGAGGAGATAAAAGATGAACCCGTCCGGCCTTGAACATCCGAAATTGGAACGTCAACCCATGGAGCCAAGGGCGCTTAAATCCATCGTCCTAAGCGTTATCACCATTGTCTGCGCGATCACCGCATGTATTCCCTTATTTTCAGTTCTTCTCATGCTAGTGTACCGTGGTGGAAAACGACTGAGCTTTCAACTGTTTTACACCCTGCCGCCGGGCGCATTTGACGCCCCGGGTGTCGGCGGTTTCGGCAATGCCATCGTGGGCACCGCTTTTATGGTGGGTATTGCCGGTTTGATCAGTGTCCCTTTTGGCATCCTGGCAGCGATTTATCTGGCAGAACTTGACCCGCACAGTAAGGTTTCCGAAATTGCCAGATTCTGCGCAAAAACCATGACCGGTCTGCCGTCTATCATTGCCGGCGTTTTTGCTTACGCCGTCGTTGTTCTTGTCATGGGTCACTATTCTGCGTGGGCCGGAGGCATTGCCCTTTCCCTGCTGATGATCCCGACAGTCATGCTCACGGCCGAAGAAGCCATTAAAATGGTACCCAACCCCATGCGGGAAGCAGCCTACGGCATGGGATGCACCCCGGCCCAAAGTCTGGTTAAGGTCATTTTACCCGTTGCCATGCCAAGCATTATAACAGGTGTTGTCCTTGCCGTGGCCAGAGCTGCCGGAGAGACCGCACCGTTGCTGTTCACAGCCCTTTTTTCCGAAAGCTGGCTTGCCCCCAACAATCCCACGGCATCTTTGGCCGTACTGATCTACAACTGGTCATCCAGCCCCTATCAAAATCTTATTGAACTGGCCTGGGCCGCATCGCTGATCCTTGTTGTACTGGTATTTGTCCTCAACATTATCAGCCGTAGCATCGGTGGTAAAACAAAACTATAGACTTAAATCATGAAAAAGGGAGTATAAACGCTCATGGAAGCATTAGAAGAAGTTGATGCAAACGAAGCCTATGAAAATGACCTGCCCGCGGATGTTGCATTGGATTGTAGAGCCGAAAAAATTTTTTACAGCGATTTCCTTGCTGTCCGGGACAGCCACGTACCCATAAAAAAAAACCAGATCACCGGCTTTATCGGACCTTCCGGATGTGGTAAAAGTACGGTGATTAAAAGTATCAACCGCATGAATGATCTGATCCGGGGGTTCCGGTTTGTGGGGAATATCCATTTCCACGGCGTCAATATTTATGCCGACAATATTGATCCTGTGTCGGTTCGTCGCAACATCGGCATGGTGTTCCAGCAGCCCAATCCCTTTTCAATGTCCATCTTTGAAAACGTGGCCTTTGGCCTGCGCTTGAACCGATATAAAGGGAACATGCAAGAAAAAGTTGAAAAGGCTCTCAGAAGCGCCGCCCTGTGGAAAGAGGTAAAAGACAAACTTAAAAACAACGGGCTCTCCCTTTCCGGCGGCCAGCAGCAGCGCCTGTGCATTGCAAGAGCCATAGCCACCGAACCCCGTGTTATTCTCATGGACGAACCGTGTTCCGCATTGGACCCCATTGCCACCCGCCAGATCGAAGAGCTGATGGTGGAACTGAAAAAACAGTTTACCGTTGCCATCGTAACCCACAACATGCAGCAAGCAATGCGTGTGGCTGACCAGACGGCTTTCTTTGGCGTAGACATCTCCAAGGGCGGCCGTACCGGCTATCTTGTTGAAATGGGCCCCACCAAAGAACTGTTTGAAAATCCCCAGGAAGAATTAACCAAAGAATACCTGCAGGGCGAGTTCTCCTGATCCGAGACCTTTTTTGCACAATTCAACCTAAAACCCCTGGAAAATATGCTTTCCCAGGGGTTTTGTCATTGAGATGAAATGAAACGAAAAAATTATTTCTTCTTTAACTGAGACTTTCCTTTCTTCACCACCATCCGGAGTGTCGTCTTCGACCTCTTTTCCGCATTTTTAATCAGGTGTTCAAAAGAACTGTGTTCATCTTCACCCGGTTCCGCTTGCAGTTTAACATAACTACCGTCACTTTGCATCTCCCAGCAACTGTGCCTGTCGTTCAGCTGAATATCGAGCATCTCCCGCAATAAGGCCTGCAGGCGTGGAGATTCGACAGGCGTGCAGACCTCGACCCGACTCTCAAGATTTCGTTTCATCAGATCAGCCGAAGATATAAAATATTCTTCCTGACCGCCATTGCGAAAGTAAAAAATTCTTGAATGCTCCAGAAACCGGCCGACGATGGAAATAACGCGAACATTCTCAGAGAGTCCTGGAATGCCCGGCCGCAGCCGACAGGAATCACGGACGATGAGATCA
>DATFIL010000428.1:0-2898 GCA_035270145.1 Desulfobacter sp.
GACATACTTAGCTTACCTCCTAAAAAATAATAAAACCGTGCAAACTAACAATAGATCCGTGCAAATGTCAAGCCTTGTAATATTTTCCCAAAAAGGCGCTATTATCTTAACATATCTGACACTTACAATATATCAAAACAGATGCATTTTATCATACCCGAATCAATCTGTTTTTCATCCCCACCCTGGAAAAAACATGAACATTCATTCATTTCTTTTACTCGATGATCAAGTTTTTGTTAATTTGCCCAACCTCGGCGTTGGAAAAAATTTTTAATCCTCAAAATATGTTGTATATTCATACGGTTAAAAATTGTTTCCGCCTTGAATTTGAACAAATTCCCTAAAAACTTGATGATCGAGTTTTAATGAACTTGATTTTAGGTTATTTTAATGTAAAAAGTTTATGATACCTAACCATTCTTAACCTGCATACGGGAGGATTTTATCATGACCCATTCACAATCCGAAGAATATCGCAAATTGCTTGATTACGGCAGACCCCCTAATGTAAAAAAGTGTTTCCCCAACTCAAAGGCATTGATTGTCAGCGGAAAATATATTGACCGCGCCCTGCTGGCCAAAGGCGGCTGCATGACCATTGCGGCAAACGGTAGAAACGCGTTTGTCATCAAAGGCACCCTGGCCGCTGCCCAGCGGGCCAATGCTGCCGTTATCATCGAAATTGCACGCTCCGAGGGCGGCACCGGGGCCTATTGCGCCACCAACTACTGGAACATCGCAAGGCAGACCGATGCCTATATGAATGAAATGGGGATAACGATTCCCGTAGCCATACATGCAGACCATTTCGGCATTAAAAAACCCGAAGATGTTGAACCGGCAAAAACCGAAATCCGGTCTTTATTTGATGCCGGCATTACCTCTATTGCCATTGACGCATCCCACATGCCGGATGACCAGAACCTTTTGGCCAATATTGAATTAAATCCATATGTACCTGAATGGGCAGGCCTTGAAACCGAAGTTGGTGAGATAAAAGGGGAACTGGGCCTTTCAACGCCTGAAGAAGCGCTGTTTCTTATCCAGGGACTCAATGCCCACAGCATTTTTCCGGACTGGATCGCCCTGAACAACGGCACCACCCACGGTATTGAACAAAGCGATGCAGGCATCAATGTCGATTTAACGGCACAGATACATGAAGCGCTGGCCCCTTACGGCATTTCCGGCGCCCAACACGGCACATCGGGAAACAGTTCCGATCGGCTGCGCCAGATTGCCAAAAAGACAAAAACCACAAAAGCCAATGTTGCCACGGCACTGCAGATGATATCCTGGGGGGTGAAGGTTAATGACTATGGCAACGCCATCATGGACGAGTCGGGCAGCTTCATCAAAGAGACCGGCAAAGGGGTCTCCCGGGTCACCTGGGAAAAAATGTGCGCTTTTGCCGCAGCCAATGACTGGCAAAAAGGAAATTTTAAAAAATTGAACCTTCCCTTTGAAAATACCCTGACCGCCCAGGATGCGCCAATTCGGGAACGAATGATCAAAGACGTTGAAAATTTTGTATTTACGCTGCTCACCAACGTGTTCAACGCCACAGATACAGCGGACCTGGTAAAAAGACAAATTTCTGAAACCCAGTCACATATGCCTGGCGGCAAAGCCGAAAAAATTGAACCAAAAAATGAATGGACCCGGGAAAAAATTATTGAGAAGGCCTCCCGGATTACTGCAGATAAAGGCCCCGAAGGAAATTTTGAGGATTAAAATTTTTTTTCTAAAGTTTTAATTTTACCAAGCCGATATTGGGGTTAAGGAGAAAATTAAAATGCAGATACCTTCATACCAAATACAAAATGTGCTGAAAGTTTATTCAAGGCAATTCAGTCAGGGTAAACTGCTGGATAAAAATAAATTCAACGATGCCAACAAGGTTTCTGCGGACAATGTCAACATTTCATCGGAAGGCAAACGTCAGGCTATTATAGATAAGGTTGCAAACAACATTGTTGATAAAATTATCAACGAAGGTCCTAATGAAAAGGATCAGACCCAAATCATCGATCAAATTGAAAAAGAGCTGGGAAAAAATATTGATTTTACCAAAGGGAGAAATCAATTCACTTATACGTCGGTTGATGAAAACAATAATAAGGTTGTCCAGAATTTGTCCGTGGAAGATTCCAAATTTATTGTAGAACGGATGACGGAACTGGCCCGCCAGGTGGCTGATTCCAATACGGAATCCCAGGAGGGTGTTTAAAATGAAAATTAATTCCACACAGCAGTATATTAATCAAAGTTACGCTGCCAATAATACCAATACGACCGCCAAGACGTCGGCGGATCAAGCCAAAAAATCTGAAGAACCCCTTTCTGACAGCATTAATTTATCCGCCACCACCAGGGATCTTCAAAAAATTTCTGCCGCGTCTGCCCAAGAACCCGAGGACAGAGCCCGGAAAGTTGAAGACCTCAAACAACAGGTCCAGGCCAATCAATATACCGTGAATGCCGAGCAGATAGCGGAAAAAATGATCGGCTCCATTATGGACGGAGTGAGTTGACCAAGTGGCATTTTTTTCCCCCTGCCCCATGCATTGATGTATTCAGGCAGGGGGATTATTTTATATTTATAAGATAAAAACTTGATTTTAAATACAAACGACATCGCCCTTCAGCCGTAAAACTTAATCATCGAGTAAAAATTTCACAAATAGCGGGCACGCTTGTTGCAATATTCTTCCTTAATAAAAAGGAGGACAATATGACCAATATTAACAACATCCAAAGTATCACCCAGATAATAGATAGTCAGACAACTAAAGAATCCAAGAGCAGTGGCCGGGCACAGGGATTTGAATCATTGCTCAATTCCGCGCTGGAAAAAACCCAGGAATCTGAAAAAGGCACACAGACCAGTGAATT
>DATFIL010000429.1:0-4976 GCA_035270145.1 Desulfobacter sp.
TTGATCCGTGTTTTCTGCCACCATGTCCACACTGTGGGGTTACACCGGATTCTTTTAAACGTCATGAAAAACGCAGCCGTCTATTTTACATTATCATTGATCTGGTCGTGACAAGGCAACGGGGTTCGCTTTCCCGTTGGAAGTGCCCGGGTTGCAATACGACATTTACAAGCTATCCCGGGTTTGCACTTCCATACAAACGCTATACCCTCCCCACTATACTAAAATTCAGCCAGGATTATGTTCAAAATCCTGATGCCTCATACCAGAAGCTGGTTGATTTCTGTCCATTGGTATATGAGATGCCGGCCGAGTCAGATTCCGACCGGGAACCCACGATGGAGCACTCCACCATCCACAGGTGGATCAGCACCATGGGGTCTTACAGCCATCTGGTTCAAACTGCTACAGACCTGATTATCCAGAAAGATCCTGCTACCAGCCTGTGCCGGGATCTGGCAGGACTGAAAATTTCTCCCCGTAAATACAGATCCTCGTCAAGAAAGCAGACCCTCCTCACCTGTTTTCACCTGGTGTTTCTCATGCCCCTGTACCAGGCTGTTTTCCAGACCTGCATTTTCCCCAACTTGGCAACCCTTTCTGGCTATACATGAGATATGTTCCTCCTGAACCCTAAAAAAGGAGGTGACTATTGGACAAAAAAAATGAACAATTGGCGGTTTTCTGGTGCGATCTCCTACAACCCATTATTTATGAAGAGATTTCGCCGGAAGAAACGAACCGGTATCTAAAAACCCTTTCCCGGAAAAAAGTGGTGTTTCCGGACGGCCAGTGCCGCAAACCCTCTCTTTCAACCCTGAAGCGAAAGCTGTCTGCATACCGGACCTGCGGATTTGACGGGCTGGCCAGAAAACCCCGCACAGACAGGGGCAAAAGCAGAAAAGTGTCTGAAGAAATTATTGAAACGGCAATTGCTTTGAAAAAGGAGCAGCCATTTCGTTCCGATGTTGTCATCAACCGGTTTCTTGATGATAAATTCGGTCAAACGATTCCCCGTTCAAGCCTGTACCGGGTATTGAAAGAGGCCGGGGCCACCCGGCGTAAACTGGGGATAACCACCAAGCCGGTTCGCAAACGCTGGAGCCGGGATCATTCCAATGATCTGTGGATCGGTGATTTTGAAGAAGGGCCTTATGCAATCAACGGTTCTGATGTTGTGCCGACCTATCTGTCAGCATTTATCGACTGCCACAGCCGGTATGGGGTTGTGGCACGGTACTATTACCGGCAAAACCTGGATGTTTTGATCGACACGCTGTTGCGGGCCATGGCGGTACATGGCAAGCCCATTGGTATATATGTGGACAATGCCAAAGTGTACCATGCTGACGGCCTCAAGGCTGCCTGTTACCGGGCGGGCATCCGGTTGAAGTATCGAAAAGTAAGGGATCCGGCTGGTGGTGGTATCATTGAACGACTGTTCCTGACCATCCAGAATAGATTCGAAGCAGAGGTCAAAGCAAACGATATCCTGACTCTGGATGAAATGAATCGTTTTTTGACGGCTTTTATGGCCCAGGATTATCATAAAACCCTGCATTCAGAGATCAAAAATACACCGGAAAAAGCCTATAAAAAAGGCCTTGGTATCATCCGGCAAATTGATTTGAATGATTTTTGCGCATCTTTTATGCAAAGGGCTGGACGGACCGTCCATACCACTTTTTCCGATGTTCAGCTTCACAAACGGTTTTATAAAACAGATCCCCGGCTTCGCGGGGACCGGGTAGAGGTACGGTATGATCCTTTTTCCAGTCAGGACACGGTACAGATATATTCGCTGAAAGGGGTGTATCTGGCAGAAGGACAACTGCATCAGCGGACTAAAGCAGATCCATTGCCGCCTGCAAAAAAACTGGAAAAACCCGTCCACAATTACCTGGATCTTCTTGATCGACAGCATCAACAGGACCTGTCTCAAAAAACTGGAGGCATTGACTACCGGAAAACCGCAGATTCACGGCCATGGCCATTCCATGAATTTGCCAAACTTATTGCGGATCTTCTTGGGGAAAAAGGCGGTCTGGGGGCGTTCAATGCTCACGAACTGGAAGCCCTTAAAAAGACGTGGAACATGCATACAGGCATCAATAAAGCCATGGTCCGACAAGCATGTGCAGCAGCCGGCAATAAAACCGTTCCCCATGTTATCAAAGAACTGAAAACCCTTTTTAATCAATAAGGAGAATGACCTATGTTTTTTACCCATTTTAGCATGAACACCCATCCGTTTGCAGAAAATCCACCCTTTGACTGGCTGTTGACCGACAGCCGTTTTGAACAGGCCCTGGCCCGTATGAAATTTTTCATGGAACAGGGACGTATTGCCCTGATTACCGGTCAGACAGGTGTGGGGAAATCCTCCCTGCTGCGTATGGTTCACCAGAACATACCGCAAAATCGTTTTACACCGTTGTACCTGCACCTGACCAGTGTAAAACCTGGTGCGTTTTTGAGGTTGATTGTGACCGAACTGGGAGAGGCACCCCGGTTCGGCAAAGATCGTTTGTTCCTGCAGATTGTTGACCGGATCAAAAAAAACGACACAGAAACCATCATTATCATCGATGAGGCACACCTGATCTCCGTGGAAACGCTGATCGACCTCAGACTTCTGATCAGCAGCGGCATCGATGCTGACCTGCCATTGAAACTTATCCTCAGCGGCCAGGAAACCCTGACAGTTCAGCTCAAACGTGCCAGTCTGGCCGACCTGGTCAACCGAATTAATGTGAAATACCATATCAAATCTTTGACCAGAGACCAGACCACTGCCTATATTGATCACAGACTCAAATGTGCCGGCGCAAGTGACAGATTGATGACATCCGATGCAAAATCCCTGATACACGATTATGCCGGCGGCGTTCCCAGATCAATCAACAATATTGCTACGGCCTGTTTAATCCATGCCGCATCCCAGAATATTACTATTATCGATGAATCCATTGTTAATGAGACTATGGCTGAGTTCAAACTGCCATAAACAGGAGAAAAATCATGACACAACGCTATTCAAAAAATCTGCTTCGTAAACTGAGAAACGATATCCCGATCGATTTTGTGATTGCTGATGTCTTGAGTCAACCCAATAAGATATCGGAAGGCTATTTTCGCTTTTTGTGTCCGAACTGTGGCGAATTCAACACAGCTTTCAATCCAAAAACCAATCTTGGACGTTGTTTTTCTTGTAAAAAAAACTTTAACCCGATCGACATGGTCATGTCTGTTAAAACCTATAGTTTTACCCAGGCGGTAGAATATCTGAAGACGGTGGCCAGACTGAACTAATTATCAACACCGCCGGGAGCTCCTTATCAATCAGGTGCAACCGGCGGATTTTTTGGGACAAATAAGGTCAGATAATGTGAGACTTAGCATGGCGTTGATCCCAAAATGTTTGGATTGTTAAATCCGCATTCCAGGATCGGGCCAGGCTGTTATTGTTCCTGCTCTCGCTCCGAATGGATCTCCTGGAGTATTTTTTTGAAGCTGTCAATGTCCTCGCTCTGAGCCGCCGATCGAAGCAGCTTTTTCAGCAGAATCCTGTTGTTCAGGGCCTGTACCTTTTTATAAACATCTTCTGGCACGTCTTTGCTGAACCTTGCATCCAGGGCCTCCAGAACATTTTCTCTCGCCTCGGTGAGCATACCTTTCTGCATGCCTTCTTCTACATATTCTTTTGCCCATCCTCTCATCATATCAGCACTCCTTCCTGGAAAAATCTTTTCTACTGCGTTGACAGCCACGTCCCTTGTGACCTTGTTGTCCGTGTTTGCCAGATACTTCATGAAAATCTCGATATACTCCCTGGCTTCCCTGTTCTCAAGAAAATTATGGAGCAGTCGGAGCACTTCTGAAAGTTTCTCCCGCATCACAGGATCATTTAAATATTTGACAATGATAAGCCAGCATCGAATCACCACAGATGTGATATACTGGTCTTCATTCTCTTTAGACGCATCGAACAGAAGATATTGAAAATCCGGCACATAGGGCTTCATGTCATCATGGGGAAGATGGACAATGTCATGGAAGTGAACGCCGTGTGTCCATCCCTGTTTCCCATGGTAAATCAAAATAGGAAATATCGGTGGCAGTTTGCTGCCCAGCATCCCCTTTTTTTCAAGGTCGTACCATTGTTCCACCATGTACCTTAGGGTTCACTCAAAAATAAATTGTCAATTTTGGGAGTTGATTCGCCTGTTCTGCAAGGCGTGAAAATGCAGGCATATCGGGAATACGCCGAATTTTCACAACGCAGCAGGACAGGATGAATCGGCGCCCAAAATGTTAAGTTATTTTTGAGTGAGCCCTTAACAGCTGAAGCGCCGGCCCCGGCCGTTTAGGGATATAACTCTTATGCTCCAGTAAAAAATAAACAAACACAGGTTCTTTTACGTTGTCTTTAAACCTGGTTTTCACCACGATGTCTGTGTAGTGTTCCCGGTACTCTTCACTGAGATAGCTTTTTTTATCTACCTTTATATAACCGAGGTCCACCGCCTTCAAAATGTTAGGCGGCAGAAAATCCGTTAAAAAGCCAGCCGCATTCCCGGGTCTGCCATAGATATCCCAGAACAGTTTGTCATTAATATTCTTTACTTCTCTGTCTGGCTGTTTTCATCCTGTTTATCCATACCTGCAAGTTTAATCATATTTAGTGGGTTTTGCAAGTTAAAAATTCGCGGACACAATACATATTTAGTGGCTGAACGAAAACCTCCATTTTGAAAAATTCGTAAACCCTGTCAAGCTTACGAATCTGGTTTTGGTCACCAATTTTGTTCCGGAATTAAATTATCCCGGGTTATAGGCAAGGCTCGATTTTGCATCATGGTGCCGTTTGGGGTGAACAACTATATCAACATCCTGATCCAGAGCCCGGAGGAAGGAAAACAGCCTTTCGATTGAAAATCCTTCAAGCCGGCCATTCCTCAGGGCTGAAATTTTAG
>DATFIL010000430.1:0-3938 GCA_035270145.1 Desulfobacter sp.
TTTTCAAAATTTCCTTCTGAAATGGCCTGTGCAAATTTCATATCCTCAATAATTGGCCTGGTGAATTTCCTTGCCATAATGAATGCAGCAAGACCAATCAAAATAATTAAAACCGACGAAATGCCCACCCCTTTTATAATAATCGCTCTAACCGGGGATTCGACCTCAAATTTATCAATTTTAGAGATCAGATACCATTCAACTCCGTTGACATCCAAAAGGTTATAAGCGACCAGAACTTTTTTTCCGGCACTGTCAATATACGTACCATGGTTTCCCTTGACGCCAGACCTTACCGCATCTTCCCAGTAATTCAAATTCCCCAGAACACCGCCGGTAACATAACTGTCTCCATCCATGGTCCGAAGATCCGTCTTCAGCTCAAATCGCTTGTTTTTTTTGCTCCAGCCGACGATATAGGATTCACCAGTCTGCCCCATTCCTTTTCTTGATTCAATGATATTGGTTAAAAAGGAAGGAGGCAACTGAACAACAATCACTGCAATTAATTTCTTTTGTGAATCAAAAACCGGTTCGCCGTAAAAAGCACTCTGGATTCCCCCTGAAGGTTCATAAGATGAGAAATCCTCAACTACCCGCTTTTCTGATTCGACAACCTTCTGAAATGCTTTTGCAAGGCCGGACTGTTTGAACACCTCACTTAATAGGTTAGCAGCCCTGTGGGTCTTTCCTTCAGTACTTAGCAATACGTCTCTGCTTTGTGCGTGGACCACGATAAGATCTTTGTAGCCGCTCATTTTACTATATTCTTTAAGATACTGAATATAAGCGTTTGTTTGTTGTTCCGAATCCACAAGCGCCCCGCCACTGAATTTTCCTTGATCGTCAACCAAAGCATCAATCAATTTAATGGTTTGGGGATTCCGGACAATCATCCGAATGGATGTGTAGTGATAACTGAACGTATTCTGCAGTTCACTTCTTCTGAGTTCCTGCACAGTGATCAACTGATTGAACGATTTATCCATCAGTGCATCTATTGCCATTCGACTGCTGAAAAAACCCGCGATACAAAGTGGAATAATCCCGGTAAAAATGAATAGAGAGACCAGTTTCGGGCCGATATTGATATCGTTTAATTTTAGCATATAGCTTCCTCAAATTTCCGGCAAAGGCAAAAAACAAAATTAGTAAATATACTCCGATTTATCAATCATTTCAACTACCATTCAGCAATTCTAATTTTATTCTGGCACAACGCCTCAAAGGCACAAAGAGTCACAAAGTCGAATAAAAACTTTGGTGTCTTTGTGCGAGTTTTTCAATTAAAACTCGCTCATCAAGTAAAAATTTTCATATTTAAAATTGCTGGGTAGCTCACAACGCCTTGATTCCCTGACATAAATGTGATTTAATCCCCGAAATGTGACATATGGTGCCAAAACACTTATAAATAAAACAAGTTAAAGGACAAGGGGACACTTTGCCGGCGTTGAACGTTGAAACCATAAACCAGACAACGGCAATGCTTTTTTCAGGACGTCTGGATGCCCCGGGCGTGGCTCGGTTATGGGATACCGCAGTTAAAACGGTTAAAAAAGCAGGCCAGGGGAAAATCCGGATAGATCTTGAATCCGTTGATTATATGGACATGGCCGGTGCCACCTTTATCTCCCATTTAAGCCGCCTGGCAGGCAGCGCGCCGGTAGAACAATCCGACGTCGTGACCGGCGTCAAAAAAGAGTTCGTCCCCCTTCTGGATCTGTCCCAAAAATCAAAAAACGAGGCATTGTCCCCGCCGCCCAAGGTATCCTACATTGAAAAAACCGGTAAAGATCTGGCCACCTCCCTTGAAGATACCAAAATGTTCATCACCATGGTTGGAGAGATCACGGTCGCCTTGTTTTCGTGCTTAAAAAATCCGGGCCGTGTCCGGTGGGCCGACACCTGGATGGTGGCGGAACGCTCCGGGGTCAACGCACTGCCCATTGTGATATTAATTTCATTCATCGTGGGCCTGGTTATGGCGTTCCAGGCCGCCATTCCCATGCGTATGTTCGGCGCGGAAATATATGTGGCCAACCTCATCGGCATTGCCATGGTCAGGGAGCTTGGGCCCCTGATGACCGCCATTGTTCTTGCCGGCCGCTCCGCATCCGCCTTTGCCGCAGAAATCGGCACCATGAAGATCAACGAGGAAATTGACGCGCTCACGGTCATGGGCATGGAGCCGGTCAGGTTTCTCATCGTACCAAGGGTCATTGCCGCCACCCTGATCACACCGCTACTCACGGTTTTTTCCAATTTGGTAGGCATCCTTGGCGGTATGGTTGTAATTCTTTCCTTTGGCTATCCCCCCATTGCCTATTACAACCAGGTGGTGGGATTTGTCTCCTGGGAGGACCTTGCCGGCGGCCTTGTCAAATGTTTTGTATTTGGTCTTATCATTGCCGCCACCGGTTGCATCCGGGGGTATCAGACACTAAGGGGACCTTCTGCCGTGGGCGATGCCACCACAAGGGCTGTGGTATCTTCCATTATTTTAATTGCGGTTTTTGACGGTGTTTTTTCCGTAATTTACTTTTATCTGGGCATATGAACGAAACAATTATCAATGTCCGGCACCTGTTTGCCGGCTACAACAACAACGCCATCATGGAAGATCTCAACTTTGATATCCAAAGTGGTGAGGTGTTTGTTATCCTCGGCGGTTCCGGTTGCGGCAAAAGCACGGTGCTCAAACACATGATCGGTCTGCTGCCGCCGGTGTCCGGTCAGGTCTTCATCCATGGCGAAGATATAACAAACGCCCGGGGAAAGGCGCGCAACCGTCTGCTTGCCGGGATTGGCGTAGCGTTTCAGAACGGCGCTCTGTTCGGCTCCATGACCGTGCTGGAAAATATCATGCTGCCCCTGACGGAGTTCACGGATCTTCCCCGGGAAGCCGTTGAAGCCATTGCCCGGGTCAAACTTGATCTGGTTGACATGGGCCATGCCCTTTATCTTCTGCCCGACGAGTTGAGCGGCGGCATGAAAAAGAGGGCCGCCATTGCCAGAGCCATGGCCCTTGATCCGGCCATCCTCTTTCTGGACGAGCCCTCTGCCGGGCTTGACCCCTTAACCTCTGCCGAACTGGACCGCCTGATCCTGGAACTGGCAGGATCCCTTAACATCACATTTGTCATTGTCACCCACGAGCTTGAAAGCATTCTGACCATTTCCGACCGGGTGATCATGCTGGGCAAAGATGAAAAAGGCATCATTGCCCAGGGCGATCCCAAACAGCTCAAAGCAGATCCGTCAAATCCATATGTATATAAGTTTTTTAACCGGAACCCATCATAATCCTTTGGAACCCGACCCATGACTCAAAAAACCAATTATTTCAAACTCGGCCTTTTTGTCATCCTGGCCTTTGCACTGACTGCGGCCATGCTTATTGCCTTAGGCGCAGGTCAGTTTCTCAGGACAGAACCCCTTGCCGAAACCTATTTTAACGAATCTGTCCAGGGCCTGGACATCGGCTCGGAAGTTAAATACAAAGGGGTAAAAATCGGCGCTGTAAAATCCATTACCACCCCAACAAAGGTTTACGACATTGCCTCAAATTATGTATTGGTCATTTTTTCCCTGTCCGAAAACTGTTACGTAGGACAAACTGGAAAAAACCCTGAAGAACGTATGAAAAAAGCGGTCGAAGATGGGCTTTCCATATTTTTATCCTTTAACGGCCTGACCGGATCCGCATATCTGGAGACCGATTACAAAAGAAGCGGACCGGATGACCTTAAAATCTCCTGGACCCCGGAAAATCTTTATGTGCCTTCCCAGTCCAGCAATATCAAAGAGGTATCCGATGCAATCAGCCATGTAATGGAAGCCTTGAGTACCCTGGACCTCCAAGAGATGAAAAAAGATATTTCAGCCCTGCTCAAGAGCCTTAATATCACAAAGGTATCGGCCCAGGCAGAAAGCCT
>DATFIL010000431.1:0-2096 GCA_035270145.1 Desulfobacter sp.
GGGGACAATTCCAGGACCTTGGCAATACAGGCGGCCATGGCCTTTTTATGGGGACTCATCTTCGGGGCCTGGGCAAATATGGTGCAGTCCAGATTGGCGACCATAAATCCTTTCTCCTGAATTTTCCCTTTGCATATATGCAAAAAACGGGTAGAGTTCATGCCCTTATATGCCGGATCCGTATCCGGAAAGTGTTCCCCGATGTCACCTAAACCCGCAGCCCCTAAAAGAGCATCACAAACGGCATGAAGCAACACATCCGCGTCTGAATGTCCTTTCAAACCCATGGGATGGTCGATCTCGACTCCGCCGATGACCAGTTTAGGTCCGGCGACAAGTTCATGGACATCGGTTCCTGTGCCTACCCTCATCTGCATCTGTGATCAAATCTCCTTTGCTCCAAATTAGCCCATTATTATATGCATGCTGAATCCAAAAGTCCAATTTAAAAACCAAACTATCTTCATAAGAACGGCCATGACCTGACGGACACAACAAACAATGAAAGATATGAGTCGTGAGTATTGAGTTATGAGAAAAACCGCTTGTTTTAAATCTCACTACTCACCACTCACCACTCACCACTCACTACTTTCATATAAATTTAAATGAAACGAATTTTAATCATACGTTCCAGTGCCATCGGTGATATTGTAATGGCCTCCCCCCTGATAAAAGGGTTGCGGAAAAAATATCCGGATGCACATATCGGCTGGCTTGTGGACCCAGCCGTTCAGGATCTTCTCCATTGCCACCCGGATCTTGACCAGGTGATCTGCTGGTCCAAGTCCCTATGGAAAAAATATCTGCAACAGGGCAGCCTTATCTCCCTTGTCAAGTCGATGCAAGGGGTTGCCTCCTACCTGCGTTCCCAGGAATTTGACGGGGTCGTTGATGCCCAGGGGCTGTTTCGCAGCCGTTTATTTGCCCTGCTTTCCGGAGCAGAACAACGGATCGGGTTCCACTCCGCCGAACCCGGCAAAATGTTCATGACCCGCATCATATCAAAGGGTCCGGATGACACGGCGATGAGCTCGGAATATTATCATCTGCTGGAAAGCCTGGGCATTGAAACCCATGATTGCCATCCCGAACTTATACTGAACCCCGTGGATATGGAAAATGCCCGGAAAAAGCTGAGACAACAGGGGATAACAGGGGCGTATGCCGTTATCTGTCCCTTTACCACACGTCCCCAGAAACATTGGTTCGCCCGGCGTTGGGTTGCCCTGGCAAAAGAAATTGAAACGCGCCTGGCCCTTCCTGTTGTTCTTCTAGGCGGTTTTGCTGATCAGGAGGCAAGCCGGGCCATCTGCCTGGGTGGGAAGGGGCACCCCTTGAACTTTACCGGTGTGACAACGCTTGGTGAAAGTGCCGCAATCATTCAAGGCACCCGGTTGTTGATTGGTGTGGACACGGGATTGACTCATATGGGAACCGCCTTTCATCGGCCTACTGTGGCATTGTTCGGTGCAACCCGCCCCTACCTTTACACGAGAAGTCCCCTGACAAAGGTCGTGTATCATTCCATGGCGTGCTCTCCGTGCAGACGTTCTCCCACATGTGACGGGGCCTTTCACTGCATGGAATCAATCCATGTCCATGGGGTATGGAAAATCATTGACGAACTTATATCTGTAAAGGAAGATCCCCATGCGTGTTCTGCACATTGAAACAGGGAAACACCTGTACGGCGGCGCACTTCAGGTGTGTCATCTGATCAAGGGGCTTTCGGATCAGAACATCCAAAATATTCTTGTTTGCCCATGGCAAAGTGCCATTGCCGGGCGTATGAACGGTAAGGCCCATGTTATTGAATTACCCATAGCAGGAGATCTGGATATCATCTTTTTCCTTGGACTGATCCGGACCATCCGCATGACCAGACCGGATATCATCCATGTGCACAGCAGAAGGGGGGCTGATGTCTGGGGAGGAGTTGCCGCCTGGCTGACCCGGGTTCCTGCGGTGATCACCCGTCGTGTAGATAATCCTGAAAACAGGCTTGCGGTTCGCCTGAAGTACAGCCGGTACCAACGGATCATTACCATTTCCCGGGGAATCCACCAGGTTCTGCAAAAACAAGGGATTGATGG
>DATFIL010000432.1:0-2699 GCA_035270145.1 Desulfobacter sp.
GCCTTTGGCCAGGATCCGGCCGATGCGCGCTTCATTGGTCGCGATTTTGATGAGCAGTTCTTCGATGGCCCGGGCGTCACCGAATTGGATGGCATAGTCAGATTTTCCCTGTTCGTGGGCCATCATGGCAAAGGCGACCAGATTGCCGGCAGTGATGGTGTCTATCCCCAGGCTGTCGCAGACATGGTTAAGCCGGACAATCTGATCCACCTCCTCTACCATACACAGGCCGCCAAAGGTGTACAGGGTTTCGTATTCCGGCCCCTCCAGCACCAGTCCCTTGTGGGGTCCTTGGGTGACCTTGGTCATCCGGCCGCAGGAAAGATAGCATTTGGCGCAGGCATGGGGGGTGACGTCGCATTGGCTGTGCAGGGCATCAGCCGATATTTTTTCCCAATGGGGGGCAAATCCTTTGGTCCAGTACCGGGTGGGAAAGGCTCCGGCATTGTTCATGACTTTTACCATCTGGGAGGTGCCCATGGACTTGTAGGCATGGACCACGGGATGATCCTTGGCCTCGGCAGCCATGGCCTTGGCAAGTCGGAGCAGCCCTTTTTTATCAAAAACCTCCCGTTTTTTGTCGCCGGAAAAAACAATGGCCTTCAGGTTTTTTGAACCCATGACCGTGCCGGTGCCGGCCCGTCCTGCACACCGCCAGCCATCGTTCTTAATGATGGAAAATTTAACCCCGGCTTCGGCAGCAGGGCCGATCACGCTGAGTCCGGTTTTCCAGCCCTTGGGGTATTTGTCGCTAAATCCGGCTTTAACGGCAGACTCGGTTTCAAAGGTGTCTTTGCCCGCAAGATGACCGGCGTCGTGGAAAAAGGCTCCTTCCGGGGTGATTTCCATCAGGATCAAGTCATCTGATCTGCCGTGGATGACAATGGCGTCAAAGCCTGTGGCGGCAATGGCTTCAGGAACCTTGCCCCCGGAATAGGACTCGGCATAAAGACCGGTCAAAGGGGATTTGGTAAAGACTCCGTACCTGGAACTGCCCCAGGTGGCGGTGCCGGTGACGGCGCCCGTGGCAAAGATCAGCCGGTTCTCCGGCGAAAGGGGATCTATACCCGGCGGGTTCAGCTCTGTCAGCAACCAGGTGGCAAGCCCCTTGCCTCCCAGAAAATTTTCGTAAACCGCCTGATCCACAGGCTTAATCTCAGCCTTCTGATTAGACAGATCCACGTAAAGAACCTGATTAAAAAAACCTTTCATTTCCACCTCCTTTTCTTTCCTCAAAATGCCTGTTTCCACAGCAATATTTTTTGTCCAGGCCGGCTCTCTCCCCAATGCGTTATATGCCATACATATTATATTGCCAAGGAAATTTAACCATTTTTCAAGGGCATCATGTTCTTCATGGTAAAATAAGGGCCATGGAAACCAGGCGTCACGGTTCCCACAGAAGAAGAAACTCTCCAGGTAGGCCCGCTCTCTCCTTTACTGTCCAACATCGTCCTTGATGAGTTGGATAAGGAACTTGAGAAACGAGGACACAGATATGTCCGTTATGCCGATGACTTTATGATCTTCTGCAAAAGCCGGAAAGCGGCCGAAAGGATTATGCAGAGCATTACCAGGTTTTTGGGCGTGAAACTCAAGCTTAAAGTAAACCAGGAGAAAAGTGCTGTCAGCAGACCGTGGTTGCGCAAATTCCTTGGATTCACATATTTACAAACGAACCGCCCTGGTACGTGATCCGTATGCCGGATGGTGTGATAGGACTCCTCAGTGATGGGGAGTCCTGTCACGATTAGAACGTCTTCGCTTACGCTGTAAGTTTCTTTGCGATTCTTGCAACGTGCTCTCCCTGGAAACGCGCTCCAGCAAGCTCGTTCTCGCTCGGAACACGACTTCCGTCACCACCGGCTATAGTAGATGCGCCGTATGGAGAACAACCGCTGATCTCATCCATGGTCATCTGCCCTTTGAATGCATATGGCAGGCCAACAATTATCATGCCTTGATGCAACAGGGTAGTGTGGAAACTGAGAATCGTAGATTCCTGCCCGCCGTGCTGGGTGTTTGAGCTGGTCATAACGCTTCCCACTTTTCCGACCAAGGCTCCATTCATCCACAGCTGTCCCGTAGCATCAAGGAACTGTCGCATCTGGCCGCACATATTGCCAAAGCGGGTCGGTGTTCCAAAAATAATTGCATCGGCTTCGCCCAGCTCATCTACGGTGCATACAGGCACCTCGGCCTGCTGTTTTTGAGCTTCATCCGCCCCCATCTTTTCTAACACATCTTTCGGCAAAGTCTCTGGAACTCTGCGTAGTGTGGCTTCTACATTCCCTGCCGACCGTGCCCCTTCAGCGGCTGCGTCTGCCAATCTATAGACGTGTCCATACATCGAATAGTAAACGACCAATACTTTCATCAATCCTCCAAAAGGAAACCCCGTCCTTCAGGTCGGGGAGGAATTTTGGATACAACTTCTAATATTCTCCTTTAAATCACTTTGCCAATAGTTGAAAATATTTCCCTGGTCAACCGATCCCTGACGAACGACGCTCGGTTGACACGCTGGTCAAGAGTTAGGCCCATAATCAAAATAAACCCTCCCATATGGTTTGCCTTTTCATCCGTCTTCTTCGTTGTGACAATGAGTACATATTTCAATATGCTCCCATTGCCACGCCTTGAATACGAATGAAAATTCTAAACCATATTTTGGAAGATTTTATTCCGATCATGGGCCT
>DATFIL010000433.1:0-4958 GCA_035270145.1 Desulfobacter sp.
TACCACTTTTTCAAGCGCTTCTTTTGCCGTAGCGCTTTTCCCCGAACCCGAAGTCCCTTCAATGAGCATGATGGGGGCTTTAGGCACATCCGGATCTTCCAGGTGTTCTTTTCTGATATGAACTCTGTAAATCTTTTCAAAGATTTTTTTTAATTCCACAGGGACATGAAGATCGGTCAGTTCTCTATCCAGAACCGCGATAAGGTAATGGTATTCAGCCGTTGAAAGTTCTTGTTCAATGATTCTGTTCCAGGAGGCAGCCGGATTGGTTTCCCCTGAATATAAAAATCGTTTTTTCCAGTCTGTGAGAATCTGGGGATTATTGAGGACATTCATCCGCCGTTGTTTTCTTTTCATAAAAAAGGCAAAAAAGAAAATATTTTTCAGCAAAGCAAGCAAGGCATTGGGCGGTTTGTACTGATTGAGCCGGGATCTGACAAAGGCCTTGGTGTCGTAGGTCCAAGTTTCCACCATAGATTCAATTTTATTAATGGCCTCTTCAGGCAGGGCAATATATTTTTTTTCTTTTGTATATCGTTTGGCCATTTGTTCCCCCTTTGCAGGATATCGGTCTAATCTGAAACTTGATGATCAAGTGAAACCTTGGCTTATCTTTCGGTGTATGAAGAAGAGCCTTGGGCTTTGCTGCCCGCCTGGAAAGGCAGGGTGATAGCAGGGGGCTTTCCGCCGCCGTGGAGCACAAAAGTTTTTTGATTTGATTCGTTCTTTTCATAGGCAGTGGCCCATTTTTGCTGGGAAAGAAATTCAAGCAGATCAGGGTTGACCTGTTGGCCTTCCCGGCCGCCTAATGCAAGATGGAGAGACTTAATGCCGTCAAGATAGGCCTTGTAAAGTTTTGTAATCCTCTGGGCTTCCTGGTCGGCGGCATAGTTATCTGCCTCTGCGATAAGCTGGCGGCGCTTTTTCTCTTCCGTGGCCTGCACCAGCTTGTCGCCGAACCTTGTTTCGTTGAGAACAAAACTGACCACCTCAATGCCGTACTTTTTTTCAAGGGTGGGGCCGTTTTTATTGATGGGCCGGTTTTTCAATGCATGAAAGATCTCTTCTTTTATGATTTCCCTTTCCGAGATCAACTTGTTGACCTCTTTGCCCTGTAGAATATCCTTGGAAATTCCGTCGTAATCCCCCTGAAGCAGAATTTCAGGGGACAAATTTTCAATGCCCCAAATTTTCAAATCTTTTATCCTGAACGTCATCAAGGCAGATGTCCACAGGGCCACGTTTTCCCGGGAAATAATTTTAATGGGTTCAGCGGCACCGCCGATGTAAATTTTCTGGTTCATTAAGGGAACCTCTTTTTCCAGCCGGGTAAAGAAAGGAAGCCTGAAGTGCCAGCCCACATCGGTGACAGCCTCTCTTTTTCCGCCAAATTGTTCGAGAATAACAGCATAGTTTAATTTGACCTTGTAGATCACCTGGGTGGAATAGACCACAGCGGCCAAAGAATAAATCAGGGTAAGACTGATCAGTAAAATTGCGAGCCTTCTCATTATGGTGAAAAACCGGGCCCGCTGCAAAAAAACCTGAGATTGCTGCTCTTTCATACCTGCTCCTTTGCCGTTAATTTAGCGATTAATAGCCGTTGGGTTTTAGCGGCTTGCCACTTTGTTAGGTATTCAAGTTCAATACTAAAAGTGCGTTAATGTTTTGCTTATCCGTCAGCCTGGAACGTAAAAAAGAAACCAGATTAATAAAGGAATTCAAGAGTATAAAAAAGTATACATTAAGATTTATTAATGGTCAAAAAATATTTCATGAAAGTTGCATAGTTACAACGCCGCAGATGGGTGACGTTTCGTTCAAACACTATAAAAATATCCCGGCAACGGCGCCGGTTATGCATGTGGCCAAAGTGCCTGCAACGATGGAACGAAATCCTAAAGATACGATTTCGTCCATGTTGCCGCTGCCATGATCCAGCCTATAATTCGCTGCAGGGAGAAAGCCTCAAAGGCACAAAGAGACACAAAGAGGAATAAAATCTTTGTGTCTCTTTGTGCGAATTTTTCACGACATCGCTTCAGTACTAAAGGCCATATCTTCCGGCAGAGTGCCAAGCATCAGGGCCTCAGGTTTCGGCAGCTCAAGTCCCAAAGTTTCTTTAATCAGGTCTTCAACCGTATCTATGGTTTTAAATTCGAGTTCCTCTTTTACATTGTCAGGTATATCCTTTAAGTCTTTTTCATTTTCCTGGGGCAACAATATTTTTCTAATACCGGCCCGGCGGGCTGCCAGCACTTTTTCTTTGATTCCGCCAACAGGCAGAACGTGTCCCCGTAATGTAATTTCTCCTGTCATGGCCAGCTTTGGATCAATTTTACGTCCCATGATCAGGGATGTGATGGCTGCAAACATGGCCGCTCCGGCCGAAGGGCCGTCCTTGGGCAGGGAACCTGCCGGGATATGTATGTGCAGATCTTTTTTGTCGAATTCAAAATCAGGCAATGTAAATGCCAGCCTGGATCTGAATAAACTTAAGGATATGGCAGCAGATTCTTTCATCACATCCCCGAGCCGGCCGGTTAACGTCAACTTGCCTGTTCCCGGCATATGGGTTGCTTCGATAAAAAGAATTTCTCCGCCCATGGGCGTCCAGGCAAGCCCGGTTACAACACCAGGCTGGTTTTTTTCCTGTGCCATATCATGCCGGATGACCGGACGGCCCAGAATATCTTCAAGCATGTCGCACGTCACATGAAACGGCAGTTCCGTATCCCCTGAAACGATTCTTTGTGATGCCACCCTGGCGACTTTGGCAAGCTGCCCCCGAAGGGCTCTGACACCGGCTTCCAATGTATATTTATCAATTATGGTTCTAAATGCGTTATCATCGATTTCAAGCTGGTGCTTTTCAATCCCATGCGCTTCAAGGACAAGTTTCATCAAAAAGTCTTTCCCGATATGGAATTTTTCATCTGCCGTATACCCCGAAAGTTCAATCACTTCCATACGGTCTAAAAGCGGTGCCGGGATGCTGCTTTTATCATTGGCCGTTGCCACAAAAAATACATCTGACAGATCATAGGGCACCTCGAGATAATGGTCGGAAAATGTATTATTCTGTTCCGGGTCAAGCACCTCAAGTAATGCACTTGAGGGATCACCATGAAAGGCTGAAACCAATTTATCCACTTCATCCAGGACAAATACGGGATTCTTTTTGCCTGCCTTTTTCATTCCCTGGATGATTCGCCCCGGAAGGGCACCGACATAGGTTCTGCGATGGCCTCTGATTTCAGCTTCATCACGGACGCCACCAAGGCTGATCCGGACATATTCCCTTTGCAGGGCCTCTGCAATCCCTTTGCCAAGACTTGTTTTACCCGTACCCGGCGGGCCGACAAGCAGCAGAATGGACCCCTGCTTTTCCTTTTTCAGCTTCATCACGGACAAATGCTGCAGAATTCGCTCTTTAATTTTTTCCTGCCCGTAGTGATGGGCATCAAGCTGTCTGGATGCTTCCTTGATATCAATATCCTTCTCTTCAGTATTACCCCATGGCAATGCCACAAGAAGATCCAGATAATTTTTAATAATATTTATTTCATGGCTGCCCTGCCCCTGTTCATTGAGTTTTTCAAGTTCGTCAAGTGCGGTCTGTTCAACATCTTCGGGCATATTGGCCGCTTTAATCAGATGTGCATAATCCTTCTTGCCTTTGCCTTTAGGATTGTGATCGGGAGCGTCTTCACTGAGTTCTTCCTGGATATTTTTAAGCTGTTCCTTTAAAAAAGATTTCCTGTAATTTTTATTGGCCTGATCAGAAAATTTCTGTGCCATTTCAATCTGCAGGGTTATGGATTCTTTATGCTGAAGGAGCATATCCATAAAGGCAATTCCTCTTTGCTTTAATGAATCCATTTCAAGAAGATGCTGTTTTTCCTTTACCGAAACAGGGATATTGGGCATCAAATACCCTAATATTGCCTGGATGGAATTAATTTTTTCAATTTCTTTTATATAGGACTCGGAGCCTTTGAAGTGAGCGCTTATTTCATAGGCGATTTCCTTGATATACGCCAGCATGCGATCCTGGCCCCCGGGGTCTATATCAATATGTTCTTTTGCCGGAACCACCCTGGCAATAATTGCGTCTTCGGTTGTTCGATGGTCAGTCCGGATAGACTCAACAGCGACTTTTGAATGCACTTTTGCATAAAGGATGTCATGTCCCCGCCGGGAGTTAAGGGAATTTAAAGAAATCAAGGTTCCCATGGAGAACAATTTATCCGTATCAACATGATCTGCATCAAACCCTTCTTTGGCAGAAAGGGCCACAGCCATGGTCTCCCCTCTTTCAATCCGCTGTTGTAATTGTCTGCCCAGATCAGGGCTGACCCGAATCTGGGCATTTGATTCAGGAAATAATACGGTTTGCGTTATGGGTATGACCATCATCTCTTTATTCAAACTATTAGAATTCATATAATGTTCCTTTCATAGATTCAATTCTGGTGCACAAAATTTATAATAGGCATGATTTGAATTAGTTCAATAAAAACTAACATTTTTATTACTTAAATATTGATATGTATATTAATAATATATCTCAACGTCCTTCCTGGAGTGTGTTGACCGTGCCTGAATGAAAACGTTGACAATTACCCATCGGTAAATTAGTAAACAGTGAACAAACTATTCTTGAAAGCGTGGGGAACTTGTGAAAAGAGAACTTATCTATGAGGCCGTAAAAAAATTCAACAGCCTGGGGCATGAGTGCAATCTTGAAATCTCAGACAAATTAGGAATGTCTGAACTTCAGGTAAATCAACTGCATTATCTGAAAATAATTGACAGAACCGTTGATATAACCTTTGGAAAATTTGCTGAAATTTTAAAGGTGACCAAGCCCTCAGTTACTGAAATCGTAAATAAATTGATTAAGCTGAATGTTGTTGAAAAAAAACAATGCACCTGGGACAAACGTATCTTTTATA
>DATFIL010000434.1:0-8674 GCA_035270145.1 Desulfobacter sp.
CGATGTGAACCCTGATGCGCTTTCACAAACGCAATCCCAGCCCGCTGAGCCCAGGGCGCCTGAGATTCCGATAATCAAACCTGAGGTCAGTCTGAAATCAAAACCCCATAATCTTAAAGATCTGATCGCAGCCAGAGAAAAGGAACCACCAAAGAAAGAACCACCAAAGAAAGAACCACCAAAAGAAAAACGTGTTGAAAAGAAAAAAAAGCCAAAAGAAACAACCAAGAAAAAATTAGAACAAGATTTGGCCAAGGCCAAGAAAGAACAGGCTCAAAAGCTTGAAAAACAAAGACAGGCCCAGCTTAAAAATGCCCTGGCACGGATGAAGGACTCGGTCGCCTCAAAGGAAAATGATGCCAAGGGCACAAATTTTGACGGCAATGGGGGTATGGCTACCAATAGGGGGGCTGGCGCTGGTGGCGGTGGCGGGGGCATTGGTGAAGCCACTCCTTTGACGCTGTATCAGATGGTGATCAAGTCTGCCATTGAACAAAATTGGGTTTTCAATGATGTCATGGCCGGACTCGATCAGGATCTTGAAGTCAGAATTTTTATAAAAATATTAAAAAGCGGTGATATCCGGGATATTTCATTTGAAACCCGGTCCGGAAACAATTATCTGGATGAATCTGCCAAAAAGGCTATAAAAAGGGCAAATCCCCTTCCGGAACTGCCCAAGGGGATGTTCTCCTATGAATTGGTGCTGGGGTTTTCCCCCCGGGGCCTTAAATAGTGCTCACCCAGAAATAGCTTTTTTGCCCAATTTTTTCGTTGGATGAAAATTTTAATCCTCGGAATATTATGTATATGCCTGTGGTTAAAATTTTCATCCGCCTTGAACTTGAACAAAAAATCTTATTTCTGGACGGACACTAAAACTAAATGGTTTTTGTGGAAACTATAAATAAACAGGTGCTTAAATGAAACAAAGCAAATATTTTTATGTGCTGCAAAAGGCAGTGTGGATATGGGCAAGTATATTTCTCCTGGCGGTCCCGGCCCTGGCAACGGATTATGATTATATCAGTATTTCAAACCCTTTTTTAAGCAAAACGCCTGTTGCAGTGACTTCGTTCAAGGCTTTCAGCGGCCATGAGGCTGAGGTTGCTGCAGGCGTTCAGGCTGAACAGATTTTGAAAGCAGGACTTGATTTCACAGGATATCTGAAAATCATGAACCCAACTGCCTTTTTATCTAATCCTGCGGAATCAGGCATTCAATTAGGGCAGATAAATTTCAAGGACTGGACAGGTATCGGGGCTGAACTTTTGGTTACAGGCGGCGTAGAAGAGCGTGGCGGTCAGGTTAAATTGCAGCTTCGCCTCATGGACACCTTTAATACAAAGCTTCTGGTGGGTAAAATATACAGCGGGCCGGCTACCCGGATCCGGGCTATGGTTCATCGCTTTTGTGCGGAAGTTGCCAACGCTTTAACTGGAAATTTCGGGGTTTTTGGGTCAAAAATCGTCTTTGTTTCCACCGTCAATGGGAATAAAGAGATCTATTCCTGCGATTTTGATGGCTTTAATCCCCGGCAGATGACTTACCATAAAACTATCTCATTGTCTCCGGCCTGGTCCGATGACGGGCAGTGGCTGGCCTATGTCTCCTATGCCAAGGGAAAACCTGATATTTTTATAAAAAATGTTAAAAATAACCTGGGTGCCATTATTAATTATAAAGGAATTAATATTTCTCCGGACTGGATGCCTGGAAATCTTAATCTTGCGGCAACGCTAAGTTTTTCAGGGAATCAGGAAATATATTTGTTGACCCGTAAAGGAGAAATTATTAAAAGAGTTACCAAGAGCTGGGGATCCAATGTGTCGCCTAAATTTTCCCCGGACGGAAAAAAGATCGCTTTTACCTCATCCCGGTCCGGCAATCCACAGATTTATATTCAGGACCTGGATTCGGAAGAGGCCCGGCGCATCACATTTACCGGAAAATATAATACCAGCCCGGCATGGTCCCCGGACGGCAAAAAAATTGCTTATGTGGGGATTGAAAAAAATAAAATTAATATTTTTGTAATATCTGTTGATCCGCATATCGGCACTCCGATGCAGTTGACAGCACAGCAGGGCGATAACGAAGATCCCTGCTGGTCACCGGACGGCAGCCTGATTGTTTTTAAATCCAACAGAAAAGGCGGACGGGCTCATTTGTTTGTCATGACCGCAGTCGGTACAGATCAACGCCGGCTTCTTTCCATGTCCGGCATCCAGAGTGAACCGGATTGGTCCGCTGGCACAGGTTTTTCGTCTGAGTAGAGAATATAAGATTGTTGAAACTCATGATCAAGTTTTTAAAAAGGAGAAGTATGATGAAAAGACAATTGCTGATGCATGTTATGATGGCCGTACTGGTTGCAGGGCTTGTGACTATGGCCGCTTGTTCAAAACCAACGGTGGCTGATCCTGGTGCCATGACTCAGGTACAGAGTGGGGAGACAGATGCTGAAAGAGCAGCCCGTCTTGAGGCTGAAAGAGCCGCTCGACTTGAGGCTGAAAGAATCAAAGCCCAACAGCTCAAAGACCGGCAGCTCAAAGCGCAACGGCAGGCCCAGATTATCGAAGCCAAGTCCCGTTTTCTGAATCAGAACATTTTATTCGATTTTGACAGTGCTGCGCTTACCGGCCAAGCCAAGGTTTTGCTGCGGGAAAAAGCGGATTGGCTGCAGGCCAATCCCTCTGAGACCGTAATGATTGAGGGGCATTGTGACGAGCGAGGGACCACGGTTTACAACCTGGCTTTGGGTGAAAGACGCGCCAACACTGTCAGGACTTATCTTGTGAATTTAGGTGTTTCTCCCCGACGTCTGGGTACGGTCAGCTATGGAGAAGAAAAGCCTTTGGATCCGGCACCCACAGAAGCGGCTTATCGTATAAACAGGCGTGCACAGTTTGTAGTCAAGTAGAAAGTTCCATGGCCCTTATAGGCAAGATAATCTATTTTGTAGGCGTCTTCCTTGTATGCGTTTAACGGGTACAGCCAGACAGCACTGCCTGGCTGTACCCATATTTCATTTAACTCTTTTCGGATTTCGTATCAAATGAACCCTTTGCGTTTTTATTCCTGCCTTGCAGCTATCCTTTTAATCGCGGGTTGCGTGGCACCCAATCAGTATGAGGCGCTGGAGACACGGGTGGCGATTATAGAACAGAATAACAGCCGCCGGAATGCGCTTGATCAGGCAAATACCGATGATCTTGGACACCTTAAACAAGAGATGGGTGATTTTTCCAAAACCACCCGGGAAAATTATGCTGAGGTGAAGTATGATATTCAGCAGCTTAAGGACAACTTTCACAGAATTCAAGGCCGGCTTGAAGAGTTGCGCTACAAGTTCGGTATAAATGGGCAAGAACGACAGGAGAGTCTGGAAAAAAGGCTGGAGCGTTTGGACAATGCCATTTCCAGGAATTATGAAAAGGTACTTGCCCTGGAAAAGTATATGGGGTTTGAGCCGAGTATGCCAGGATCGCCCGGCCGGAACAATGATTCCGGGTCCAGTGAGATACAGAATACCGAGGACGGTTTGTACAGCTATGCGAAAAAATTGTTTGACCAGGGCGACCTTGAAAACGCAAGGGGCCAATTTGAGATTTTTATCAGCAAATATCCGGACTCCAAAAATGCAGACAACGCAAGATTTTGGATTGCCGATTCTTATTATGTTGAAAAATGGTATGAAAAGGCTATTTTGGAATATCAGAAAGTACTTGAGAATTATCCAAATTCAAATAAAAATGCGGCCGCCCGGCTCAAGCAGGGATACGCATTTGCAGCCCTGGGTGAAAAGGCCAATGCCAGACTCATTCTCAAAGAATTGATCACACGGTATCCCAATTCCCAGGAAGCCAAGTATGCCAAGGAAAAGTTTAAAAATCTCGACTGATTGCGTTCTTCCAAGGATATGAAAATCATAGGCATTGATCCCGGACTTGCCGGAACCGGCATTGGCGTTGTTGATGGGCAGGACCGTCATATTGCCGGATATTCCTTTGGCAGCATTTCCACAGATGCCGGTGAATCCACGCCGGTAAGGCTGGAGCAAATTTACCGTAAAACCAAATCTTTTCTAATTGAACAGCAGCCGGATCTTGTTGTTATTGAAGATATTTACTCCCTTGAAAAATATCCGGGATCGGGTATTATGCTGGGCAAAGTTTCAGGTGTACTGATTTTAGCGGCTTTCAAGGCGGGAGTACAGATTCGCGAGGTGGCTGTCAGGGAAGTTAAAAAGGTGATTTCAGGAAACGGTCGTGCGGATAAGTGCCAGGTGGAACGTGCCGTCCGCCATTTATTAAATCACCATGAACCCATTCGGCCTTTTCACGCTTCGGATGCGCTGGGAATGGCATTGACCGGGTTGTTTCGGTATGGGGGTGATTGGGGAAAAAGGGTTTAAATATGATCGCATATCTTGAGGGAAAAATTCTTTGCAAGGAGGCGGATGGTATCATCCTGCTGGCCGGCCATATCGGTTATGAAATCCTTTTGGACACCATTACCCTGTCTGTGTGCATGGAAAATTTCCAGGCCAATGAAACAATAGGGCTTTATATTTACTATCATGTCACAGAGCGCCAACCTAAACCCGTGCTCATCGGGTTTTTGACCCCGGATGACAAGGAATTTTTTCAATTGTTCATCACCGTGGCCGCCATCGGCCCCATGAAGGCAATAAAGGCGTTGACAAAACCGGTATCCCAGGTGGCCAGAGCCATTGAAGACCGAGATACAGCCTTTTTGTCACAATTGACAGGTATCGGAAAAAGGACAGCGGAAAAAATTGTCGCCACCCTGAACGGAAAGGTCCTGGCTTTTGCTGCGGCCCAAAGCCCTGAGCCGGACACTGCCTCAACGGAGCCCCAGGATACTATGCCTGAAGAAAAGCAGATCATGGTCAGGCAGGTGACTGAGGTTCTCACTGAACAGCTTGGACACTCTGCCTCATCGGCAAGAAGAATGATTCAGCAAGCCCTTGAAAAAAATCCAGGTATCAGTTCCCCTGAAGACCTGTTTGACGAAATTTATCAGGAGACCAAATGACAGCCGACGGGGATATCTTAAGCTATAGTTCAGATAAAAAGGGCGTGGTTTCAGAAAAGCTGAAAGTCGAGGATCATTTCCAGGAGATTGTTTCCCTTCGTCCCGGTTGCTTTGATGATTATGTGGGACAGGCCGCAGCTGTGGAAACACTCAAAATTGCCATTCAGGCCGCAAAAATGCGCAGGGAACCTTTAGAGCATATTCTGTTACACGGCCCGCCCGGGCTTGGCAAAACAACGGTGTCTCATATTATTGCCAATGAAATGGGAAAAGACTTGACCGTTACCTCCGGCCCAACCCTGGAAAAAGGCGGAGACCTTGTGGGCATTCTGACCAATCTAGGGGAAGGTGACATCCTTTTTGTGGATGAAATTCATAGGATTCCCAAAGTTGTGGAAGAGTTTCTTTATTCTGCCATGGAGGATTTTGCCGTGGATTTTATTTTTGACAAGGGAATTCATGCCAGGAGCCACAGGTACCGGCTTAAACAATTTGTACTCATCGGGGCCACCACACGGGTAGGGCTTTTGTCCGCGCCGTTACGGGACCGTTTTGGCATATTTCGCACCCTTGATTTTTATTCTGTTGAAGAGTTGACGGTGATTATTCAGCGGTCGGCCCTGCTTTTGAAAACCCGTATAACAGATGATGGCGCTTGGGAACTTGCTAAAAGATCTCGGGGAACCCCTAGAATTGCCAACAGGCTTCTTAAACGCGTCCGGGATTATGTCATGGTTAGGCACCAGGGGGTTATGACAGCTAAAGGCGTCCAGGATGCCCTGGATCTGGAAGGGATTGATGATCTGGGTCTGACACCTTTGGACCGCAATTATCTTGAAACGATTATTTGGTTTTACAATGGCGGCCCTGTGGGGATTGAAGCCATTTCCGCGACTCTTCAGGAGGAGACTGACACTTTGGTGGATGTGGTGGAGCCCTATTTATTGAAAATTGGGCTTGTGCTGCGTACTTCCAGCGGCAGAAAAGCATCGGAAAATGCATACCGGCATTTGAATGTGGCAAAAAGAGGGTAAATGGAAGATATTTCAAAAGAGCTGGAAAGGGAAATAGCCCAAATAAAACCTGCACCACACAAATTGCGCAAGGAGAATACTATCCTGATCGTTAATGATTTAGGAGAAATGCGATCCGGGGGTTTTCTGAAAGTTTTTATTTGGGTTTTCCTGCTAGTCAGCCTGGCAGGGGGGGCAGGTACGGGTGTTTTTTATCGGCTCTATTCCAAAGCGAATAATCAGAATGTTCAATTAAAAAGAGCCCAGAACGTTTTTAAAAAAAAAGTAGGCCGCTTGACTGGTGAAAAAGAACTTCTCATGGCCAGGCTGGTAGTGACGGGTAATGCCGCTGAGCTTGAAGCATTGACCCGTGACGGAAATATTCGTCAGAACTCACCGGAAAAAGAAAAGCGTTCAGGGTCCGATGATGCAACACCTGATTCAAGAGTTGCCAAAGATAAGCATGTTGGGCGGGATGATAAGAATTCAGCATTAAGCCGGGTTCGATCCGTTGAACACACTGACGGGCCGGTAGAGCAATTACCTGAATCGTCATCTGACATAAGCATCGGGTCGTTTTCTTTTTCCCAGGGACGTAATGCCCAGGATGTCGTTGTTCGGTTTAACATCAGAAATATTACACAAGATTCCAGGGAGGTATCAGGCCGGATTTTCTGTGTACTCAAACCCAAAGGTGCCACACCCGACAAGTGGATAGTGATGCCTAAATCCTCAATCATGAAAAGCGGTGTTCCCGGTCCTTATAAAAGAGGTCATTATTTTTCCATTTCCAATTTCAAACCTGTTCAGTTTACCATAAACACCTCGACACCGCTGAGGGATTTTTCCGACGCTTCCGTGTTTATATTTGACGAAACGGAAAAACTGTTATTGAAAACCACCGTTGACATTGGAGAAAATAAACAGGATTGAGACCGCTTTTCAAATTTTAAGGGCCATGGACATTTTAAAATCCACAAATAAATAGGGTAAAAGATAAACCATTTGGTGGATTTTATTGTTTTTATGGCCCTAGGTACTTTGTAAGGAGATGGCCGTTGTGAGAAAAAATAAGAAGAATTTAAGCATTATTGATAAAGAACTTAAGATTGACGGCTCCATAGAAAGTTGTGGAAAATTGATCGTCAAAGGACAGGTAAAGGGAACAATCGATGGCGATGTTGTAATTATTGCCCAGGATGGTGAGGTCAACTCAACTTTGACAAAGGTATCTAGTTTGACCATTGGTGGCAGCTTTAAAGGAGAGCTGATCGCCTCTAAGGAATTGATCATTCTGGCATCCGGTTCCTGTGAAGGAAAAGTTGTATGCCAGGATCTGATTGTGGAAAACGGTGGGATGCTTAATGCGGACATATCCTGTAAGACCACCAGCAAAATGGCACCTGCCAAGAAAGAAAAATCGTTTTTTTCAAAGAAAGCAGAATCAAGGCAGAAAGAGGAAAAACAAATAGAATTATAAAAATACTTGACTTTAAAAACAAAATTATGTAGTTACACCTGATTGCGTTTATTTAGAGGAGCATGGAGAACATTGAAAAAATATACATACAGTGCAAAAAGATCTGACAACAAAGAAAACTGGTGCATTATTGATGCAAAAGACCAGGTGCTTGGGCGGCTTGCTTCCCAGATAGCGTATAGGATCAGGGGTAAACATAACCCTCTTTATACCCCCCATGTGGACACCGGTGACTGGGTGATTGTTGTCAATGCGGACAAGATTCGCTTGACCGGAAATAAAATGGAACAGAAAACCTATTACCGCCATTCCGGTTATATCGGAAATATAAAAGCCGAGACGGCCAAAGAGTTGTTTGAAAAAAAACCTGAAGATGTCTTAAAAAAGGCTGTTCGTGGAATGCTTCCGAAAAACAGACTGGGCCGTAAACTTGGGAAAAAGTTGTTTGTTTATGCAGGCGATCAGCATCCCCACGCTGCACAGAAGCCTCAGGTTGTCGAATTCTAATAATAAGGACTTGATACGATAAATGGAAAGTGCAAACCAATTTTACGCAACAGGTAAGCGGAAAAGTTCTGTGGCCAAAGTGTGGCTTATCCCTGGTACAGGAAAAATTATTGTTAATAATAGAGAATTGGATGATTATTTTAACACCCCTGCAAACAGGAATGTGTTGACTTCTCCTCTTGTTCTTACTGATAAAAGCGATGCTTTTGATATTAAAATCACTGTGATGGGCGGCGGTTATACCGGCCAGGCAGGCGCAATTCGTCAAGGCGTTTCCAAGGCGCTTGTTTCGTCTGATCCAGATCTACGTGGTGTTCTGAAATCTGCGGGCTTTATCACCAGGGACGCTAGGCAGAAAGAACGTAAAAAGTACGGACAAAAGGGAGCAAGAGCCAGCTTCCAGTTCTCAAAAAGATAAATATTACACCGTTTTTTTACGGATTCAAAATATCAAAGAGGGAGCAAGCTTATGTTTGCTCCCTCTTTGTTTTGGGGTTCAACATTGGATTCGTCTCCTAAATGATCAATGCAGACATTTTTATTCTATGACATCGAAACATCTGGCCTGAATCCAGCCTTTGACCAGGTGCTGACCTTTGCGTGTATTCGTACG
>DATFIL010000435.1:0-2231 GCA_035270145.1 Desulfobacter sp.
ATTAGAGGAACGCGTTCGTTGTAAAGAGTTGCTCAGCAAAGTAAAAACCCCTGAAGAGTGTATTGAATTCTTTAAAGACGACATGGATGTTGGCATGTCCGGGTTTACGCCGGTCGGGTATCCGAAAGTTGTACCCATCGCACTGTGTGACCATGTTGAGAAAAACAACCTGCAAGGCAAATTAAGACTCAATCTGTTTATTGGCGCTTCTGTGGGCGCTGAAGTTGAAGACCGTATGGCCACACTGGACATGATTGATCGCCGCTGGCCCTACCAGACAGGTAAAAATCTTGGCAAAGCCATTAATAAAGGCCAGATCCGCATGGGTGACAAACACCTTTCAATGTTTCCCCAGGATTTGAAGTATGGTTTTTACACCAAGGAAAAGGGTGGCGGACTTGATATGGCCGTTATCGAAGCATCTGCCATTACCGAGGACGGCAACATAATTCTGTCCGGTGCCGTTGGCGCTGCTCCCGAAATCATTGATGTCGCTGACAAAATCATTGTTGAAATTAATACCGGGCTACCTTCTTTCGAAGGCATGCACGACATCCTTTTGACAGATCTGCCTCCATTCCGGAAAATCCTTCCGGTGACTGATCTGCGTCAGCGTATCGGTACACCCTGGGTTCCTACAGACAAGAACAAAATCGTTGCCATTGTCGAATCCAAGCTGCCTGACAATGGTCGTGCGCTGCGGGGAACCGATGATGTTGCCCAGGCTATTGCCGATAACATCGTTGACTTTTTCCAGGCTGAAGTGAAGGCCGGCCGTCTGCCCAAGAACCTGTTGCCTCTGCAATCCGGCGTGGGCTCCATTGCCAATGCCGTTGTCGGTGGCTTGACAGCAAGTCCTTTTGAAGGTTTGACCGTTATGACCGAGGTTCTCCAGGACACCTTCCTGCCCTTCCTTGATTCGGGCAAATGCGAGTACATCAACTGTACGTCACTGTCCCTGTCCAACGAAGCATTTGTTGATTGGTGGGATAATTTCGAGACCTATAAAAAGATGGTTATGATGCGTCCCCAGCAGATTTCCAACAATCCGGAACTCATCCGCCGTATGGGCGTAATCGGCATGAATACACCCCTTGAATTTGATATATATGCACATGCCAATTCCACCCACGCAAGCGGTACCCGCATGTTGAACGGTATCGGCGGTTCCGGCGACTTTATACGCAACGCTTACATATCCATAATGCATTGTCCCGCTTGCCGTGCCACCAAGGTTGATGAATTCGGCATCACCGGTGTTGTACCCAAGGTTCCCCACGTGGACCACACTGAGCATGATATTGATGTTCTGGTTACCGACCAGGGCCTGGCTGACCTGCGTGGCCTGGCACCAATTGATCGGGCCCGGGTCGTCATTGATAAGTGTGCACATCCTGCTTACAGAGATTATATGCATGATTACGTTGATCGCGCCATCAAGGCAACTGGTGGGCACCATGAACCCCAGTTGTTGGATGAGTGCTACAAAATGCACACCAACTTCATGGAAAACGGCACCATGCGTTTCTGGGAAAAATAAAACAAAGCCCAATACGTCTTACCGATATACCCCAAGCCCCGCCAAAATTTGGCGGGGCTTGTTTTTCGATGTTATTTCTTTTCTCCGGCCTTTTGAATAAATTCATATAACTCAGGTATCGTATGGCTTTACCTTTTGAGGCCCTGTAGGGCGTGAATGCTGAACATTTGAATATATAGGCCTTTATGACTCATTTATCTCTCCAATTTGTTTCTAAATTTTTGATAGATTTCAGAATCCTGAATCAATGCCCCTTGAATGCTGCAGACATGGGATGCAAACTCGCCGGCAAGGGGGATGATCTCTTCAACCTGCATATTTTTCAGGATACCGGCCACAGACATTGCCGCATAGGCATCTCCTGCACCAACGGTATCAGCAATATCTGAAGATGCTTCCGGCCTTCCGATATAGTGGCCCAAGTCTTCGGTAAACCATTGGCTTCCCTTGTCTCCCATGGTGAGAATAATGGTTTCAAGGCAGTGGGTTCGCATTAACTGCCTGGCGGACGTCTCATGGGAGGTCTTGACATCAGAGCAGGACGCTAATTCTTCAAGTTCACTGGTATTGAGCTTGAGAATGTTTGCGGCATTCAAAGAAGCCTTAATCGTATGCTCGGTATAGCAATCGGGTCTCAGGTTAATGTCGCAGAAAGTAATGGTTTCCGGCGATTTCCGGTTTAACAGTTCTT
>DATFIL010000436.1:0-6327 GCA_035270145.1 Desulfobacter sp.
AAACACGTGCTGCCCCGGATTCTTTTAACTGGTACAGTCAGGGGGGGGCCATGGGTAAAAAAGCAGTTGTAATGGTTATTTTTTATAATATTTTGCAGTTTGCAGCAATGGTTGTGTTTTCACCGCTGATTGCCTATTGCCTCATTACCTCACCCAAACGTCAAAAAACCTTTTTAAAGCGACTGGGATTTTTCACCTTTAGGGGGGTAACCAACAAACTCTTTGACCATGAAAAACCCATCTGGATTCATGCCCTTTCTCTGGGAGAGGTGCTTTCCATTGTCACCATGGTAAAGCAGATCAGAGAAAAATTCCCGGACAGGAAAATTCTTTTTTCCGTATCCACACTGGCAGGCTTTGAAATCGCCGACAAAAACCTGGACGGCCTTGTTGACCGGATCGTTTTTTTCCCTTATGATTTATTTTTCAGTGTCAAACGGTGGATCAGGAAAATAGATCCGGAGTTTGTAATCATTGTTGAAACCGATATCTGGCCGAACTTTCTTTTTGGAATGACGAACGAACAGATTCCGATCTACCTGGTCAATGCAAGGCTTTCTGACAGATCCTTTCATGGATATAAAAAGGTTTTATTTTTCTTGAAACCATTTCTGTCATGTTTTTCAAAGATATGTACACAAACCGCAATGGACCAGGAACGCTTCCACTTACTGGGTATTGATAAAGCCAAGGTGGTAGTCACCGGCAACACCAAATTTGACCAGGCCGTTGCCTGTCCATCCACCGGGGAGATTGATGCGCTGAAATCAAGCCTGCCCATTGGTTCCCATAAAAAGGTGTTCATCGCGGGCAGTACCCATCCGGGAGAGGAAAATATCATTCTTGAGGCCTTCATGCAGATGAAAAAGGACATACCGGATCTGATTCTTATCATTGCGCCCCGTCATCCGGAACGATCGCAATCCGTGCATGCCATGTTTCATGCCCGGGAATTTGCATCGCTCATGATCACAAAACTCAATACCTTACATGCCGATGAAACCTGTGATGTCATCGTCGTGGATACCATTGGCCTGCTCAAAAAGCTCTATGGCCTTTGCAGTGTGGCATTCATCGGAGGTACTTTCAGCGATACCGGAGGGCATAACCCCCTGGAACCAGCCACCTTTGCAAAGCCCATTCTTTTTGGGCCGAACATGAAAAATTTTGCTGATATTTCAAACATGCTCATCCAGAACAATGGGGCCAGGTATGTCTCGGATGCCCGGGACCTGTACCGGGAAACAGTCCGCCTGCTCAAGGACACCGCGCAATCCCGGGAAATGGGCACAAACGCTTTTCAGGTCCTTGACCGGCAGACCGGGGCGGTGGACAGGACCCTGAAGATTATCTCCCAGCACATCAGGCATTTACCCAAAACCACGGCTCCTTCCTACCTTGTTCCGGAGCCCCTGCCCCTTATCGCCAAGGAATGATACGCAATGATCCAGGTTTTAGGGAATTTGTTCAAATTCAAGGCGGAAACAATTTCATATGTGAAAGTACGAATCCATGACATTCAGCAATAACATAGCCGTTTTTGTATCTTTTTCCGGTTTGGGAGGGGTGGAACGCATGGTAATGCATCTTTGTGAAGGATTTGTGGAACATGGATGCACTGTGGATCTATTGTTAATTAACGGCAGAGAACCATTATCTCCCATCCCTTCCGGGGTGCGCACCGTACCGCTTGGTTCCTCACACACTTACACCAGTCTTTTTCCCCTGGCCCGATACTTAAAGCAACACCGCCCCAAAGCATTGCTGGCGGCCAAAAACCGTGCCAATGAAGTTGCCATCATGGCAAGGCAGATGGCGGGTGTCCCCACCAGAATCATTGTGCGCATGGGAACCACCCTGTCAGCGGCCCTGAAGGGCAAATCGGCTGTAAAAAAAATGGTATGGTACCAGCCCATGCGCTTTACCTACCCCCGGTGTGACGCTGTGGTTGCCGTTTCCCGGGGGGTTGCCGATGACATGATCCGTATTACCGGCGTCGACCGCTCAAAAGTTCATGTGATTCATAACCCTGTGATTACCTGCGGTATGGCCCGTATGGCTGCCTGTCCGGTCCCCCATCCATGGCTTGCCACCCCGGACATGCCGGTGGTCATGGGCGTGGGCAGGTTAACCCGCCAGAAGGATTTTAAAACCCTGATCCGTGCCTTTGAAATATTGACCCGGAAGATCCCAAGCCGTTTAATCATTCTGGGGGAGGGAAACGAGCGTATGGCCCTGGAAGACCTGACCGCCCGCCTGGGCCTGGCCGATCGGGTGGATTTTCCGGGACATGTGGAAAATCCATATGCCTATGTATCCCGGGCATCTCTTTTTGTGCTTTCCTCCCTGTGGGAGGGCTCCCCCAATGTGCTGACAGAAGCCCTGGCCCTGGGCACACCGGTTGTTGCAACAGATTGTCCCAGCGGTCCCAGGGAAGTGCTGGCAAAGGGACGTCACGGCCCGCTGGTTCCCATGGAAGATCATGGCGCCATGGCCATGGCCATGGAACAGGTATTGCGCCACCCTCCCGATAAAAACACCCTTGTCCAGGCAGTTGCCCAATACAAGGTAAATGAAAGCAGCCGGCATTACCTTGATGTCATGTTGGATGAAACCGCCATAACAACGCTTGAAAATCCATCAAGGTTGAGGGGATTTTATTAGAAATAACAACTAACCCATTCAGGTAAAAAACCGCCATGCTATTTTCACTGAAACATAAATTTTTGTTTGTCCACATTGCCAAAACAGGGGGAACAAGCATCCGTGCCGCCCTCTCCCCCTATAGATGGAAAGGCCCCTACGGCGTTCCGCTGTTTCTGTGCAGCCGGATGAGCGCACTTTGCAACCATCGTCTGGCCTCTAAAATTCCCCGGCATGCCAGGGCCGTTGCTGCCCTTGAAATGTTTCCAAGAGAGCAGTTCCAGAGTTTTTTTAAATTTGCCTTTGTACGCAATCCCTGGGATCTACAGGTCAGCTCCTACCATCACATTCGCCGGGAACGGCCCCACCTGATTGAACATGTTAAAGATTTTCAGACGTTTTTGCACTGGAAGCTGGCAGAAGATCGGCCGTATAATTATATTGTAGACACCTCCATTACCTTGCAGTCCAGCTACCTGGTGGATCTGAACGGTAATGTGATCGTGGACTTCATCGGAAGGTATGAAAACCTGACGTCTGATTTCAATACTGTGTGCCGTAAAATCGGCATACGAGCCCCAAAGTTACCCCATAAACGCAGAGCTGTGCATCGCAAGCCCTATCAGGAATATTACAATGAAAAGACGGCCCGGTTGGTTGCTGATTATTTTGCACCGGATATCAAGATGTTCGGATATACCTTTTCATAGTATGAGTAGGCAATGCCTCCCAGCAGCCCCACAAAGTTGCGGCCCGAGTTGTTGCCCATGAGCATGTTGAAATTGTTTGCAATGAAAAACATGGAAAAACCGCCCAGTAAAAACAGGGCCAGCTTCGTATCAATCCATCCCTCCCGGTAGGCTGTAAAAAAAACCTTTAAAATGATGAACAACGAGGTGAAATAAAGCAGCCCCCCCACCAGACCGATTTCAATGAGGAGTTGAAGCAAAAAATTATGAAAATGTCCGATGAACATACCATCGGCCTCATGCATCCTGAAACTTTTTTTATCACATGTCCGCAACAGTTCACGGGGCGTCCCGGGACCCCAACCGAACAATGGTTTTTCCGTCATCTTTTTGATTCCGAAGCCCCATAAATCAAACCTGGCTACAACCGACATGTTCCCCCGGTTTACCACATCGTCCGAAGGCTTTCCCGTTAATAATTCCCATATGACGGCAAATCTGGGAATCACACGCTGATGAACCAAGTCCCGGTTCACGCCGTAAACCGCTGTGAAGAAGATCCCGGCAGCCAGCAGGCATATCAGGCCTGTCTTCAGAAAATTTGCAGGGGCGGCCGTCTTTTTTTTCATCATACAGATGAAAATCAGGGGCGCCATGATGGTAAATCCAAGCAGGGCACTTCTGGATGCGGACATCCGCAGGCCGAAAATCCAGAAAACAACAAGCCCGGCCCAGCCGGCGCTCCGCAGGAAAAACCGTACCCTGTTCTCCCGGGGCCCCCAGAAGGGGCCGGCGTAGATCAAAAGATATAACAGGGCCACAGCGGCATAGCACCCGAAATGATTCACCGGCAGACCAAACCCCGGCCGGATATCCATAAGTGTCCGGATCTCTTCCAAGGCCACATTGTCAATAACACGGAACAGCAGTCCCGCCATCAGAAGAAATATAATCAAATGTCCATCAGGGCGGAACCGATTAATGGATACCGCCGGCACCAGAATGAAAAGAAAGCCCAGTTGCGCATACTCCCGGCCGGCGTTCAGAACGGCACCTTCCGAAGGGCCATGGACATGAAGGGCTAAAAGTATCCGGCAGAATAAATAGATAAAAAAGACAAGGGAAAGGAGAAAGAGGGGATCTTTTACCAAAGAGGGGCGGTGGATGAATTCGGATATGAACACCATTCCCATAATCGACAACCCTAAGGATGAAACCGCAGGTCCTGAAAAAATCCCGAAGGCAAAAAGATAAATACCGGCGGACCCCACAATGGACATGGGCAGGTATTGAATGTTTTTTTTTAACATTTTTTACTTTTGTTGAAAACCTGGACAGGGCCTGGCATGTTTGCATAGGTTGCTGCAGACCTGCCCGTGGGACTCAGAAGGCCTTGATCACCACTTCGGTCATTCCGGAAAGGGGTGGCCATGACAACAGAATGCCGCATCCATTTAAATATTCCCCCCACCAGGGCCGGCAACCAGAGTCTTTTATCCGGAACCTGCCTGAACTGTGTGGCAAATCCCATGCCGCAGGCCAGGGAATAGGCAACATACCTGATATAATCGCGGATGGTGTTTTTTGTTTGCCTGATCAGCAGTTTTTCCAGGACACAGAGCTGGAATCCCCGGGGATTTTTCCAGCGAATATCTTTCTTGGTTGCCGAAAGTCCGTCGGGCTGATACTCAATATATTGAATTGTTTCATTGATATATCTGAATTTATAGTCTTGAGCCATGCGGTTCCACACAAGGGAGGGAAGGATATAATTTTCCCCCGTAAAAGCAGGAAAGGGATAACGCCGGAGCACATCTGAGCGGATGGCGTTTTTTTTATCCCCGGATATCTTAAATTGATTTTTAATGGTGATGTAGTCGGAATCAATGAAGGGGGGCGGAAAGGTATCCCCAGCAATGGATCCGTCTCCATACATGGCACACAGCCCTTCAACACCGGCAAAATCGTGTTTCCTGTCCCCGGGTATGCCCTCCCAGTGCCTTAACAATATTTCCAGGGCATCTTGCGCCAGCATATCATCTGAATCCAGAATAACGGTGAAAAAACCGTTCAGGTGTGCCAGGGCCAGGTTGTGGGCCATGTGCTTCCCCTGGTTTGCCTGGTAAAGGTACTGTACCGGAAAGGGCGTTTTTTTCTGCCAGCCGGCAATGAGCTGCGCCGAACCGTCCATGGAACCGTCATCCACAATGACGACTTCCAGGTCACGCAAGGTCTGTTTGTCTATGCTGTCAAGGGCCCTTGGCAGGACATGAGCCCTGTTCCAGGTAGGGATAAAAACCGTAAAGGTGTATGGATATATTTTGTCTTCGAAATAATACATGCGTTAATTTCTCAATTCATGCTTCCAGGCGGCAGCAGATAGCGGTGGTAATGCAAGGCCGCCTTGTTTGCGGAAAAAACCGCTGCCCGTTTCACCAATGGCTTGGTATCCGGCTTGATCCTTAATGTCTCCAGTATGGCCTCTGCCATGAGATCCGGACGGCCCGGGGGGATCAAGGTGCCAATGCGTCCCTCCATGAGAATTTCAGCCGGACCGTGGGGGCAGTCCGTGGCAATGACCGGGGTGCCCAGGGCCATTGCTTCCACCAGTACGTTGCCAAACCCCTCCCATTGGGAAGAGAGGACAAATACACTTGATTTTTTCATATATGCGCCGGGCGAATCCACAAATCCCGGCAGATCAAAGGCATCCTGCACATGCAGCGCCTGTGCAAGGGCAAGCAGGCGCTGCTTTTGTTCCCCCCGGCCCAGAATCACCAGGCGGCAGTCCATCTGTTTTCGTACCCGGGCAAAGGCTTTGAGCAGGCAAGGAAAATCTTTCTGGGGGGTCAGGCGTCCGGCCCCGAGAATCACCGGCGGACCACTGCCGTTGAACCAGGGATGAGGGATCGGTTGATCCGCCTTTTGCAGAAAATCAGGGGAAAATATGGGATTATGGATCACATGGACCGGAGCATCAGGGGGATCAAGGATC